>CAYZZE010000044.1:0-18428 GCA_964482845.1 uncultured Candidatus Cloacimonadota bacterium | reverse complement strand
CCGGATAAATCCGGTGTTGCTGATTATTCAACGGTCTTCAGAAGTTAATGAACCGGGACCTGCCCAGCGTGGAGTATTACACCAGCCGCAGCGATGGCACCAGACTGGTCAGGATCGCCAAGATCGACCTGCTGAAAAGCGGAACCGGAGCGGGTTCATGAGGGCGATGCGACTGGGTGCCCATATCCTGGCTATCAGCTCGGCAAGTGATCTGCTGGAGACCAAATACAAGCATGATCCCATAGATCTATCCAAGTGCAGCATGACAGCGAAAACTGCAAATTACAGGATCAGAGCAATCCCCAGCGCCGGCGCAAGAACAGTTCGGTGCAGAAGAGAATAATGAAAGCGGTGAGAAAATACCAGTAGCGGTAGATATGGATCTCATTGCGGCGGGAGAGAGTCTCGATCACGGCGGGAGGAACGGATAAAGCGGGTGCGTCAGAGGCATTGATCATTCGTCCGCCGGTCTCGGAAGCCAGCCATGACAGGAGGGGGATATTGTAGTCAAAATCACGGGCTTCGATCGAAGTATCGCTGACGTGGAATCTGCCGCTGCTTCGTTCTCCGGTCTCGCTGTCGGTGATGGTGAAGCGGTAATTGCCTGGATGTTTGACAATGGTATCGATACGGAATTCGTTGCCGTCCATGGTCATAAAGTCTTCAAAAACGGGATTGTCCTGTTCATCGGTGATCTTGAGCCGGGGATTGGCGTCAATGCGGGAGCGGCGGATCTCATCATCGGAGCGGAGCCGGATACTGATAGGCTCGCCGAGGAAACAACTGCTCTGATAAATGGGCGTAAACCGCTGTTGAACGCGGTTTCCCAGCCAAGTGACAAGATCGCTGATCAGGCGTGAATATGCATCTCCGGGCACCTGCATCTGCCACCGCCACAGATTTAGCAAAGCGATACCGATCAGGCGATTGCCGGCTGTCTCGGTAATGGCGATGGCTGGACTTTTCTGGGGATTATTGAGCGTGGCGATGACGCCGGCTCCTGATCTGGCAGTGACGTAATAATAATCCAGCGGCGGGATCTTGCCGATCTCCTCGTCCGGCAGGTCAAACATTGGCAGGCGTCGGGCTTCGGGGAGTAATTGGATAAAGCCCTGATAAGGATTGGTGACATTGGATCGCTGCAAGGGATTGACCTCGGAAAGGGCATCGATGGGCAGACCCTGATAGAGGACGCCAACGCCGCGGCGGTTCAATGCAATGATCCTTGCCGCCAAAGCAGAGGAGGTTTGCAAAGCGCCATTATTGATGATCAGAATGGCTGAGAGCCCTGCTTCGGGGATATCCGTTTTTTCCTCTGAACCCAGATAGAGCCGCTGGTTGCGGATGGAGTAGTGTTCCACCTGCCAGCGTGGATTGCGGTTGAGGGCGTCAATGATATACTTATTGTCCCAGCCGGGCTTGTCGCTGATGACGGCGATACGTTCTTTGTCCGCCAGGACTTCGATGGCGCCGGGAAAGACGTTGTTGTTCAAACTGCGCTCATTGATTCCGGCGGCGGATACTTCGATCTGATGGGTAAAAAATCCGGTATGGGTGAAGCGGTGGATAAAACTGAGCGATTGGACGCTGCCATCGATTAAGATAACGGGTTTTCGTTCGATCTCACGGTTATTGATCCTCAGCGCGACAATTGCCCTGCCGGTCCAGTTTTCGGCTTTGACGTCCACAGCGATCATGGCGGGTTCGTTGCGGTAGGCAAAACGCGGACTGCGCACCGCGGTCACGGCAAGATCAGCAGGGGAAATGCCGATGGTATCGGCTACGACAGTGAAGGGGATATTAAATTGGGTGACGAGAGCCAGGTTTTCATCGCGAAACCAGCCGTCGGTGCCGATTACGATACTGGCGACGCGGCTCAGATCATGATCCTGGGTCAATTGCTCCAGGGTGAGTCCCAGCCGGGTGGATTGTCTATCACCCGCCAGGCCGTCGGCAAAATCTAAAAGATTGACTTTGTATCCGGTTCGGGCGTAGGCTTCGGAAATGTTTTTGAGGGCAGGGTGGATGCGGTCGCGCTTGGTGCCGCCTCCGCTGGTCAGATCCATGCTCTCCGAATTATCGCGGAGGACAATCACGGAAGGGATCTGCTTTTCCTCGCTCATATAATATAAAATGGGGCTGATGAGCAGAACCAGGATACAAAAGACGCTCAGTGCGCGCAACGCGATCATCAGCAGCCGACGCATGCCGGATAACTCCGGCTGACTGCGATAGTATAACAAGCCGGAAATGAATCCGGCGATTGATAGCATTATCAGATATCGGATCATGAGCGCAAAGCATCCGGCAGGGAGATTTTGTCAACCATATCCTGTCAGGCGCAAGCGAAAAATCGGATCCGGTCCCTTTAGATGCGGATGCTCAGGTAAGAAGAGAGCGCCAAGCCTTGGGACTTCGTTCCCGGGAGGATGGATTTGAAACTCTGGAATCCCAAGCCGAACTCGCCAAAGCGGGTCTTTAGCCCCAAGCCATAGGATATCCGCCAGGGATAGTCACGGTTGCCAAAGGCGAGTCCGATCTGGAAGGGGACATGCTTAGCCGCGTGTAACTGAGCGCCGATGGCAACTCTGCCTTTGTTTTCAGTCACCACCGATTTGCCGGTGCCCTGGATCCAATCGGCGGAAAGTTCAATGTCATTCAGGTTATACATGACGCCTACGCGCAGTTCCGGAGCGAGGGGTGTCGTGTATGAACCGATGGACTGGGTGACGATGCTTTCGGAATATAAATCCTGGTCGATGTTGGCGACGTATATGCTGTCAGCGGTAAATGAGAATGACCGGTCTTCCGCTACGAGACCCCAATTGATGAATCCAAAGAGATTATCCAGGGTGATGCCGGCGTGAAAATTGGGGAAAGGGTCAGTAGCGATACCGATCATGGACTTGAATCCGGCACCGGCTAAACCGCTGCGCAATTTGAAGTCCTGTTCGAATGCCAGTCCATCCAGTCCGGTCGTCAAACTGCTTCTGTAGTCACGACTCTGGATATGATGAATGCCTGCCAGTAAACTCCCGGAAACGCCCAGACGGATCGGTGGCATATCATCAAACAGATCGGATACCCTGATGTCACCATAAGCAAGGGTAAAATCCATGAATGAGATGCTGCTGAGGTTGTTGTCGGCGTCATGAAAGGTGTAGGAATCCTCGGCGTTGCCAAAGAAGATCAGTTGCAGGTATTTCTTGGAGATGGAAAGACGGTTGTAGGTGGAGATCGAACTTGCCAGTCCCACATTGTTGATCGTAGTGGCAAAGACCCCGACGTGACCTTCGCCGGTGATCGTGATGCGGCGGTCGATCTGATCCAAAACATCCTGTTTCATCCGGTCGGTCAGATATTTTCCGCTTATTCGGTTATAGGTCTCGATATCAAACGAGTTATTGGCGATGTATATGCTTATATTGGTTCCGGGCACCCAGAAATTGACGCTGTTGTCATGGATGTTGGCGGGATTCCAGTATATTGCCTCAACGCCGCGAGCGCGCATCATATAACTATCAGCCAGGGGGAGCGATCTGCCGGTAGTGAGCCCATTGAGCAATGAAAGCGTAACCAGCAATACGATGATTAAAATAAAAGTTCTCATTTGATCTCCCCGATAAAGATCTCCGCCGTGAGCATGCTGCGCAGGTGGATGAAATCATTGGTGGTGGCAAACACGGTAACCGGAATGCCCTGGGTCGATTCAAACTGAAAGACCCATTTCAGATAGATCTCGGGATTGGCAAAAATCATCAATTCCTCGTTGTTTAATGCGATCGGAATGGACTGATGAGAGGGATTGGAATTGGCGGACTGGATGGTGGCGCTCTCGGTGATACTGTAAGTGGTTGGATCGTTTACATCAATATTGGGCGACGTGCCGATATAGACAGCGGCGGTGCCTCCTACGGGAAGGCGGTTGATAATGCCAAAATCAAAGGATGCGCTACGGGCGTTGTTTCTGATCCTGGTCTGATTCTGCTGGGTTATCTCAACCTTGATAGGATCGCGGATCTCGATGGGATTGCCGGTGAGGATGAACCGGAATGGGCTGCTAACGGTGTAGTCGCCTCGGATGATATCGGTCATTCGGATGCTGCCGACGGGGTTTGTGGTACTGCTGGAAACGATGAAATGGGCATTTCTGATCTCAATTATATTCGGCATGATCTGTAATAGAGGGACGATATTTTCCGCCATTATCAGAGAAGTGGTGGCCGGTGAGCCACCAATGGCGGCTTGGATAGTAAAGGGCTGGTCGTATGCATCAAGGATAGGGAGGGAAAGCGTATCGCCGGTGGCGGTATTTATGGCGAAGAAATCACCGTGGAAAGTGCAATCAAAGCCGACGTGGTTCTCCATATCGATTGCCAGTCGCGCCTCGGTCAAAATCACAGCCTGATCGATGCCCAGAGGGTAGGCAATGTCAAGAGAGGCACTTGTTTCCTGCATATCCAGCCGGTAATCGGGTAAGATCCCTTTGAATTCGCCGAACCTGAATCCGCCTTGATTGCGGATATGCACGTCACCCACGACTGAGCCATCGGGTGCGTTCGCCAGCGCATGGATGCTGACCATCATTTCGTCTATGACCTGATTGGTATTGGGTGTGCCGATCCAACATCCGGTAAGATCGGTTGACATCCAGATGCCGGGTGTCTCATACAGGATCACCAAGGGTGCCCCGTTCGGCTGGCTGATGTGATGAAAGGTGATGACGATCGACTGAACTGAGGGTGTTATATTGGAAAACAGGGTCTCGATCGCCCCTGATTCCAATACTCCATAGACCAATTCGTAATGGTTGATCTGGTCAATAATCGGGATTTGCAGATTTATGGCGACATTGGCGGTCAGGGGTATGGGATCAGTGTCGATGGCAGCACTATAATAGAGAGAGCCAAATTCCGGGGTTGAGATCGATCCTGCGCCCTGCATTACCAGAACGTTATCCTCACCGATGATGAGGTTTTCGCCATCAGCAAGATCAAGAATATAATACTTTTCATTGATCAGGGGGATCCTAAGCGTCACATCCCACTGGGGCATCGTCCATTCCTTGACCCCACAGGCACCGAGGAACAAAACTATGACACCGCTTATCACGGATAATGTCTGTCTCATATTACCATCCTTGTTTCCGTTTCTTGTCGTTGCATCAACGTAGAACTGACAGGAGTTCAGATGTTAAGTTTTTCTTTTCGAAATCCGTATCAAGCATGCAAAAAGCGATCCTTTCGGTCAGAGTTTTCATGCCATAATGGTCGTGTGCTCTCAGTAAGATGATTTCATTTCGGCGGAGATTTATCCTCTTACTCTGCCCAAGCTTACTGATAATCGAACGTATGAGCAGTTCTATCCTTACAAATTCGCCAAAGGCGGGATGGTAAGCACCGGCAAGGACATCATCCGGATGGATCGTTGAGGGCAATCCACATTTGATGACTTTTATGCCAATGGCATTACAAAACTTGACATAATCGGCACAGATGCCGATCGCCGTTTCCATATCTGGGGGTTTGTAGAGACCCGCTTGCCAGAGTTCTGCCAGAGGCGTCCCCTTGAGAACGATGGTCGGATAGAACCTGGCATGATCTGGAACTATCACACTCAATATATGTTTGTTACACTCCAGGGTATGAGGATTTGCTCCGGGTAGTCCCGGCATCAATTGGATCCCCAATTTTATCCCTGATTGCTGGATCAGGCGACAGGATTCTATCGCTTGGCTGCTTGTATAATTGCGCCTGGAAGATCGGAGCACGGTATCGCTGAAATCCTGGATGCCCAGTTCGATGGTCGTGATTTGCCATTGCCGACACCACGCCAGAACATCCATGTCGATCAGGTCAGGGCGGGTGGAGATCCTGAAACTGGTATCGGGATCGATAAGAGGCAGCAGATCACCCAGCCAGGATTCCCTCGTATTTTGGTCTAATCCGGTAAAACTGCCGCCGTAAAAAGCCACTTGCCTGGGCTTGTCATGGTTGCGCTGCAGAAAGTCCAGGATCAGCGGCAATTGAGCGGACCAATCAAATCCCTCGCTACCGCTTATCTTGGTTTGATCACAGAAGATACATTGACCCTTGCACCCCATCTGAGGTATAAATACAGGATAGATCAACACCTTCAGATTCCGAGTTTTTGGCAGGCAATTAGCGCCGCCTCCTGTTGTGCCGCTTTTTTGTTCGCTCCTTTACCCGTTCCCATGGTTATATTGCCGACACGCACTTCGATGATGAAGAGTTTGTTATGTTCCGGACCTTCTTCGGCAATCGTGACATAATCGGGCGGAGGTTGATTGCGAGATTGCAGGTGTTCCTGTAGCATGCTTTTATAGTTTACCAGATCATTGCGCGTGACGACCGTTTCATAGTCCTTCAGGATAAATCCCTTGATGAATCTGGTCGCCATGGCAATGCCGCTGTCCAAGTAGATCGCACAGATGAGGGCTTCCATCCCATCGCTGAGTATGGAGGGCTTTGCAGCTCCTCCGGATTCTTGTTCCTCCGGACTGAGCAGGATGTATTTTCCCAGATCAATCATCTGTGCCTTAAGGGTAAGATAGGTGGCGGAGACGATCTTGGACTTTAGTTTGGATAGTTTTCCTTCCTGCTCGTCAGGGTGGCACAGAAACAATTCTTGGGCAACCACAAAACCGAGGATCGAATCCCCAAGAAACTCCATCCGCTCAAAGGGCGAAGGCGTCTTGTGGTCGTTAAAATTCTTGCGGAGATAGGATTTATGTGTCATAGCAGCCTGCAGGAGAGTGACGTCATTAAATTGATAATCCAATCTCTTTTGCAATTGGCTCAATTGGTTGATCCATCTGGGATACTGCGCGGTTATCCGGTGACTGCCGAAATATTCGATAATTTTGGCGATGATCTTTTGCATCGATTGCCTGTTCTTTCCCTTAAATTGGCTTGACGTTCAGCCCGGCGAGGATCTCCGGGCTGGTTCAGGCATGTACTTGAGCATTCCAATGCGTTTGTGCGGAGGATCACGATCCTCCAATCCCGGTGGTTTATACGTATCGCTTGATAATCACCGAGGAATTGTGTCCACCGAAGCCCAGAGAATTGGATAGGGCGGCATTGACTTCACACTTCTGTGCCTGTTGCGGTACGTAATCCAGATCACAGTCAGGGTCGGGATTGGTCAGGTTGAGCGTGGGATGGAGCCATCCGGTCTCGATCGTTTTAATACAGACCAGCGCTTCTATCCCTGCGGCTGCCCCCAGCATGTGACCGACCATCGACTTGGTGGAATTGATCTTCAATTTGTAGGCATGATCCCCAAAAACTGCCTTGATCGATTGAGTTTCGCTTTTGTCGTTCAGTGGTGTGGATGTGCCATGGGCGTTTATATATTGGATTTCATTGGGTTGTAGTCCGGCATCGTGCAAAGCCATGATCAAAGCGCGGCTGCTGCCTTCGCCTTCTTCGGCGGGAGCAGTGATATGAAAGGCATCACAGGTAGCGCCGTAGCCCACCAGTTCGGCATAGATCTTTGCCCCACGCGTGAGGGCATGATCCAGTTCTTCCAAGACCAGGATTGCAGCCCCTTCGGACATCACAAAGCCATCGCGCTCCTTGTCAAAAGGACGGGATGCCTCTTGGGGAGTGTCGTTTCTGGTGCTCAATGCACGCATGGCAGAGAACCCCCCAACTGCTAAGGGTGTGACAGCCGCTTCCGCACCACCGGTAACGATGATATCGGCATCGCCATATTGGATAGCGCGCATGGCTGTTCCGAACGCATGGTTGGCGCTGGCACAAGCACTTACCGTATTGAAGTTTATCCCTTTGAGGTTATGCTCGATGGCGATGTAGGCAGCGGCGATATTGGAGATCATTTTGGGGATAAAGAAAGGACTGATGCGACGGACTCCGCTTTGCAGATACTTGGAGCATTCTTCCTCAAAAGTAAGGATTCCGCCAATTCCAGAGCCGGTGATGCAGCCGGTGCGATTGCAGTCATAATCATAGTTCTTAAATCCGGAGTCGCTGATAGCCTCTCGGGCGGCGATCAGGGCATACTGGGCATAGAGGTCGATCTTTTTGATCTCTTTATGCTCAAAGTGTTCTTCGGGATCATAGTTATTGATTTCTGCAGCGATCTTTGTATTCAAAGCACTGGCATCAAAGTAAGAAATCGTCCGTATTCCGGATACGCCTTTGAGCAGATTGTCCCACGTGTCTTGAACATTGTTTCCTACAGGGGTTATGGCACCGAGTCCGGTGATAACTACTCTTCTTTTCATTTATACCTCACTCAAATTTCTTATATGAACCCATGTCCTCATCTAAGCCCTAATCGATCGCTTTCCGGGGATCGGAACCTCCCTATCAAACGGCTTATGGCTTAGATCAAAACAGTCAATATTTGTTTGATCCACGCGTATGAAAAGTAGGGAACAAACCCGATTCATGGTGGGATCGGGTTTGTTCCCTGGAGATCATCAGATGTGGTTTTTAATGTAGTCGATGGCTTGACCCACGGAACGGATCTTTTCCTGATCCTCATCCGGGATGTTTAGCCCGAATTCTTCTTCCAGCGCCATTACCAATTCCACTGTATCCAGCGAATCTGCATGCAGGTCTTTCTGGAATTCGGCTTCGGGTACGATTTGTGATTCTTCGACACCCAGTTTGTCCATTATGATCTGTTTGACTTTTGTTTCGATGTCCATTTTTCCTCCCATTTTAGTTGAGATTTGGTATATTTGCAATGGTTTAATGCATTGTAAGACCACCATCTACAGCGATGGTTTGTCCTGTGATGTAAGCACTCTGGTCGCTAGCGAGGAAGAGGCAAAGATCCGCAACGTCCTTTGGTGAGCCCAGGCGTGCCAACGGGATCGCTTTGGAATAGTTTTCCACCGCTTCCGGAGGCAATTTGGCAGTCATTTCCGTCTCGATGAATCCGGGGGCGATGACATTGACGCGGATATTTCGCCCGGCAAATTCTCTGGCGCAGGATTTGGTAAAAGCAATCATTCCGCCCTTGGAGGCGGCATAGTTTGCCTGGCCGGCATTGCCCATCAATCCGATGACCGAGGCGATATTGATGATCGAGCCGGAGCGCTGTTTCATCATATGCTTAAAACATTTCTGAGTGCAGAAGAAAGTTCCTTCGAGATTGATGTTCAGGACGCTGCGCCACTCTTCCTCTTTCATCCGCATAATGAGATTGTCGCGGGTGACTCCGGCATTGTTGATCAGACAGTCGATCCTTTCATGATCCTGCACGATCGACGCAAAAAGCGCATCCATAACGGCATTGTCAGCAACGTTGCCTTGATAGCCAAATGCCTGCCAACCCTGTTTTTGCAATCCGGAAACGGCACTACTCACCGCTTCTTCCATAATATCGATGATGATCACCCGGCTTCCACAACGGGCAAATGCCTCGGCTATGGCATAACCGATACCCCGTGCCCCACCGGTTATCACTACTCTTTTATCTTTCAGTTCAATATACATAATCACCTCAATGTCAATCTCTTGGCTGCAATCAGGAATTCGTGATCTGATCAAGTACCATGCTTACATCGGTCAATTTGTCAACGCTAAAGGCAGCGACATCTTTGTCAATATTCTTTATCATTCCGCTCAATACTTTTTGCGGACCGAACTCCACGAAACGACGCACGCCTTGATCGATCATGTACTGGACACACTGCACCCAGCGCACGGGGGATATGATCTGTCTGACCAGTTTCTGACGGATCACAGCGGGATCGGAGGAGGGCAGGGCATCGACGTTGGACACGATCGGAGCGGCGGGTATATTGAGATCAAAACGCTGCATTTCCTCTTCCAGCCAAGCACTGGCTTTGTGGATCAGCGGAGTGTGAAACGGACCTCCCACGACAAGCGGAATAACCCGTTTGGCACCTTTTTCCTTTGCCAGTTCACTGGCTTTTGCCACTCCGGTTACGGTGCCGGAGATCACGGTCTGGACCGGGGTATTAAAATTCACCGCATTTACCAGCCCTTCGCTTTCGGCAATGTCACAGATGGCGATCACATCCTCTTCATTCAGACCGATAATGGCGGACATGGCAAAAGGGATGCCGGCATTGGCGCGGATCATGAATTCACCCCGTTTGTGAACGATATGCATGGCATCCTTGAGAGGAAGGACACCGGCCGCTGTCAGCGCAGTAAATTCTCCCAATGAGTGTCCGGCAACGTAGTCCGGCTTGAGATCGGACAGTTTGCGGAATGCTTCCAATGCGCAGATACCATGAAAGAGGATGGCGGGTTGGGTAAAGCGTGTCTCTTTGAGGAGTTCCTCGGGTCCATCCCGCATGATCGACCGCAGATCGGTCTGATGTACAAGGTCAAATTCATCCAGGATCGCTGCCATTGACGCATCTTCCAGCATTAGATCCTGTGCCATTCCGACATATTGTGCACCCTGTCCGGGAAAGACAAATGCTGTTTTCATTTTAACCTCTTTATATGGGGCGCAGATGGATAGCGCGCATATGATCAATAACGTGCCAGAATACTGCCCCAGGTGAGTCCCGCTCCGAATGAAGTCAGCAGGATGATATCTCCACGCCGGATCTTACGCATTCTGAGTGCCTCATCCATCGCTAATGGGATCGTTGCCGATGAGGTATTGCCATATTTCTCGATATTGACGATCACCTTGGACATCGGCACCTTCATCTTGTCTGCCAAGCCCTCGATGATCCGCAGATTGGCTTGATGGGGGATCACCCAATCCACATCTTCCACGCTCATATTGTTGCGTTTCAATACCTCTTCCGAGGAGGCAAACATCGAACGGATGGCGTTTTTGTAGATCTTATTGCCTTCCATATAAACCGTATGTTCATTGGCATCGACCGTGGCATGGGAAGCAGGTTTGCGTGAACCGCCGGCGGCTTGCATCAACAGGTCTCCCTGGCTGCCATCGGCGGAAATGACGCTATCTATGATGCGTGAGATATCACGGGGATTGGCTCGGGAGAGAATGGTCGCTCCGGCGCCGTCTCCAAAGAGCACGCAGGTATTACGGTCGTTCCAGTTGGTGATCTTGGTCAATACTTCCACGCCCAATACCAGGATATTGCTGTAGGTTCCATTTTCGATGTAGTTCCTGGCAATATCCAGGGCGTAAATAAAGCCCGCACACCCGGCGGAAACGTCTAAGGCGGGGATATTCCTGAAACCGAAACGTTTCTGAAGGATGCAGGCGGTGGAAGGGAAGGGATGATCGCCGGAGATTGTGGCACAAATGATGAGTTCGATCTCATTATAACGAACCGACGAACCTTCGATGCAGCGGTATGCCGCCTGATAAGCCAGATCGCTCGCCGCTTCTTCGGCGGTGGTGATATGCCGTTCAAACATCCCCGTGCGGGTACGGATCCACTCGTCGGTGGTATCCACGATCTTTTCCAGATCAAAATTGTTCAGGATTTTGGCGGGCGCATAACTGCCAAAAGAGGCAAACTTAGCGGAGTAGCGTTTGGTCATGTTGCCAACCTCTCAAAGTATTCTTTGGCGTGACCCACAAAGCCGGATTTGGCAATGCGGGCGGCAAAGCCGATGGCGTTTTTCATCGCTTTGGCGTTCGATCTCCCGTGCGAAACGATGCTCATCCCGTTCAGACCGACCAAAAGCGCGCCGCCATATTCGGTGTGATCCAGTTTCTTTTTCATATATTTATACACCGGATATGACAGAATGGCACCGAGTTTGGCGATCCAGTCCTTGTTGATCTGTTCCTTGAGGATCTCGAAGATGGAGATGGCGGCGCCTTCGATCGTCTTTAACATTACATTTCCGACGAATCCGTCGCAGACAATCACGTCCGTCACGCCTTTGAGGATGTCCTTACCTTCGATGTTTCCGGTAAAATTGATCAGTGGTTCCTGTTGCAACAGGATATACGCCTGTTTCGTCGTCTGATTTCCCTTGGCGCCTTCCTCACCGATATTGAGTAGCGTGACGCGAGGACTCTCCATATCAAACAAGAAGCGGAAATACAAACTTCCCAGATGGGCAAATTGCAAAAGGTTTTCTGCTTCGCAATCGACATTGGCGCCCACATCCAGAATGACTTCCGGATTTTTTTGGGTGGGGAAGGTAACGGCAATCGCCGGACGGGATACATTACGGATACGGCCATAGATCAATAGCGAAGCAGCCATGACGGCGCCGGTATTGCCAGCGCTGAGAGCGGCATCTGCCTCGCCTTCCTGGTGCAACATGATCGTCCGCACCATTGAGGAATCCAGTTTCTTGCGCACCGCCAGGGAAGCGCTTTCGTCCATGGAGATCCGTTGTGGAGCATGAACGATGGCGATACGTGCCGGATCATAATAGTATTTGGCAAGTTCCTGACGGAGGATCTTCTCGTCTCCGACCAGGATCACCTGGGAACACAAGTCCTCTTTGATTGCCAGTACTGCGCCCTCGACCTCCGGGTAGGGAGCATTGTCGCTGCCGAATGTATCGACCGCTATCCGCACACTATACCTTTGTTTCTATGACCCGCTTGCCGTCGTAGGTGCCACATTTGCCACAGATATGATGTGGACGCGTTGCTTCGCCGCACTTTGAGCACACAGTAAAGACCGGAACCTTCAGCGTATCATGCGTCCGCCGTTTATCTCGGCGGCATTTTGACGTTTTCTTCTTGGGGACAGCCATTTTATCTCCTATGTATTCTATTATATGTCTTTGAGTTATCATGTGCCCGGTGCGCCTAATGTATTCAAGGGCCACGAAACGCACACAATTCACAGTGCTGCTATCCTCTTCTGGATGATGCCTTTTTTGTCAATGAAAATCGCTTACGCCTTATTTGGCAAGCAATTGAATTATTGGCACCACTGCCGGCAGGAATGAATGCTCCTGCCCGGCATCCCATTCAAGGACTGCGAAACAGGATTTTTCTGCCCGCAAGCATAACGGCACGATGTGCCCCGAAGACACCGGAATATCTCTTCGGTCAGACGCTGAGAACGTCCAGATCAAACATTGCCCGATAGTATTCGTCTTTGGACACCTGATAATGATACACCCTAACCGGCACAAAGTGCCCGATCGCCATCCCGAGCGCCAGACAGATCGCTGTGGGCGCCGTCTGAAAAAGATGTATTCTCGTCCAGTGGTATTCCTGCTTCATCAGATTCAGCAGTGAATTGATCTCCTGCACGATGCGCAGCCAATCATCATCGACACCGATCTGACCCTGAGACCGCTGCGCCCGGACGATCAGGCAAGCCCTCAAACCCAATCTGCTGGTGCAATAGTGCTGGACATCGCTGATCGGATTGTGACTGCCCAGATAGATGATCAGTGCCACTTCTTCCGATCCCCGGTCCAATTCCATCTTTTGATATTCGATATAACGAAATTCCTCCGGTTTGATCGAGACATTCTTCAAACTGCGGGCATCCGTCTCGCCATACAGTCTGATCACTTCGTGGTATTGCTGAAGGGTAAAATCGAGATGACATACCGCTATCGGACGCTTGAAGCCAAAAAGCACCCCCACACCAAATTGTAAACTGCTGATCATCCCCGCATACCAGAACAATGGTTTTACCGGATGTAAGGACCCTTCTATCCGGTCAAATCTGTCCTTTACCGTTTGAGTAAGATAGGTCTGCCATTCACCGGGATCAAACTTCATCGCCTGGGTCTGATGAAAACACAAGAGATCCCGATCCAGTCCAAAGAAATGTTCCAAACGATCGATTGAAAAGTAGGGAAACCGTTTTTTGATAAGTGATTCCATTTTGCCAAGCCAGAGGTCTCGCTTGCCAATCTCACCCACCATCTGGATAATCGGCACCGGGATCTGTTCGGCCTGTAGCCAATACTCCAGTTCCGCGGTCTCTGCCAGGTCATAGATCAATCTTTTGCCCGCTCCCCGGCATATTCTGATCTTATCCTCGATGCTGTCCCCATTCCTGATCCTGCCGATCGGATTGATCCCGCCGGTGAATGCCAGTTTCCGAATACGATTTTGATGGGTCACGCTCAACGCCGCCATGCCCGAAAGCATCCAGGAATCGCCGCCAAAATCCTCGGAAAATCCGATCACAAAACTCTTTCCCGTCAGTTCGGACAGGATCATCCCTTCCTTGATGTGCTGGGCATCCAAACAAACGCAGCGCGGCTCCCGGGAAGGAAATTCAGCCAGAAAGACCTCAGCGATCCTCCCATCCCCCGCCTCATTGACGATCAAAAAACTGCCGATCCGTCCTGGTGTCCGACATAGGTGCCGGAAGGCATTCCGGTCTATTGACAGATAATCCAGGATCTCCGCGTCCATAATGCAATTGTGCAATACGAGGAGCAACGTGTAGAGTTTGATCCGGTTTGACCGGGCATCGGTCATGAGCGTGACCAGGATGTGATGTTCATTGTCATCGACCATTTGCTGATTCAGCAGGGACAAGACCATCCCTTCCGCTTCCGGATCACCGCCATGCAGATATCTCTGAACCCAGTAGGAGAAAGTATCCATCACCATATCTTCCTTGGTCGGCATAGTTCCCTACAGATCCTTGATGATAAACTGCAAGCCCGCAATGGCTTCTTTCGCTATCCGCCTGAGGGTTCCGCACAATTTGAGCGCTCCATCGATTCTGCCTTTGTAGATGCAAATGTCCCGGCAAAGGATGGTCACATCCAAGCCGGTATATTTACTTGCCGGGATCAGATACAGGCCGCCGCCATCCCCGGATTCAATGCGATAATCACGCTCCCGATCAATGCTGATCCTTCTTGCGCAGGACGTCAGTGAATACACTTCCTCCAGAGTGGCAGGCACGGCACTAAACTTGTAAGAGACATTTCCGTTCTTATCTTCACGTTCTTTATGCCACAAGATCTCCGGTAATTGCAGTATCGGGGGATGATCGTCGATGCTTCGTGATCTCAGTTCCACTGTCATCTCATATTCGTGGCATTGAAACTCCAGATGCCACCGACTGGGTACCTCACCACCTTCCGCTGCCGGAGGTTCGCCGCTCTTTTCATTCTTCGCCATTCTCAAGGATATGGCAAGCAGAACATCGATCTCCACTTCATCCAATACCGGGCTATGCCCGATCTCGTCCTCGCTCAGGAAAAACCTATTCCCGACCTCGATCAGCCATTCATCGATCCTCCCTTTCTCGATCATATCGCCAGGAAGGAAGAACTCCTTAAATTGGCTGGTCTTGATGCAGAGATAATATCTCTCTTCCTTTTGCTCCAGGATCAGATAGGCAACATCCCCTCCTTTTTGTTCCAGGACGCGGATGCTTCCAATAATGCGGCGGGGATCGATCTGAGGCGTTTGGACAGGTATCAGGAGATGATACTCTACCTCATGGGTCGGGGGAATGGTAACCCCTGTTGCATCCGCGGCGGTTCCGGGTGCAAGGATTTGGCTTTCCTCCGGCGCCGGTACGGTATCGAAGCCGGATCGGTAGTAACGGTATAAAGCTTCCAATCTATCTTTTTTCATTGTGTTCTCCATTATGATTCACCTCTACCCTTATATGTCGATAGCACCGGTGTCTTCTGACAGATTTCTTGCCGGTAGATCCCGCAAAAAGCCCGTATGACCTCACGTTCGGTATCCCGGTCAAGGATCATCTGCAGGAGTTTTTCCTTTATTCTATGATGGATCTGATAGATATAGGTCCTGTTTACTTCGCGCAATCTTCCCGATTCTCTGCCGCTAATCGTATCCATCAGATGGCAAAGGGCATTACGCTCTGTTTCGTCCCAATTCTGCATTATCTGCTCAGCGATACCCCGCGCTTCTTTCTGGATGGCGATATTGATAATGATCTCTTCAACCGGTTGACGTGTCCGCGATGTGGAAGGATTGAAGGAAATGGACTTTCCGGAAGTTCCGCCATCTGCGGCAATCGAGATCCGATTGGGATCGTAATAAGTCCGGATGATCTTGGCTACACTATAGATACATACATACCTCAGTGTCCGATACAGGTATTTACCAAATGCTGCCGGTTCATGCGTGGACTGGAATTCTGCCAGTTTTTCCCTACTGGCCTGCATCCTGATCAGCAGTTCGGATGCCAGGGACAAATAGACCTCCTCAAGTGACCCCGTTTCCGCTTTCCTTATCACATCCTCCAGCATCCGGAACTGAGGTAATTTGATCAGACGGAAATACAACAGGACATAATAGATAATCTCCACACTATCGTGATAACTGCCATTGATCCAGTCCCATACGTTTTTCATCACAGATTCGATGTCAACCTCTTTTCCCTGGCGTTCCAGCCAATGCCGGTAATTGGACATCTTAAACCTCATATCTTCCTCGCATACCGCTGCCTATTGCGTTTAATGGCCCAGTGCTTTGTCCATCCAATACCACTTTTTTGTCAAATCCTTTCTTACACTGCACATATATGGAAACAGCATCCATAAGGAGGATATCATGAACGAAACCCAAAACAACTCGAAAGTCATCCAGATAGGTACTGCTATCCCGATCGAAGGTGATCATTTTCACTCTTTCCGCCTTAGATTCAATACCTCTTATCTATCTGAGGATATTGATACTGCACTCCAATTGTGTGATTCCATCGATCACGCCGATATCACGAATGCTCAAAAATTGGAATTGGTCCGCTGCTATCTGTCGTGATAAGGGTTGGAAAGTTCCTGCCGGTCTCAATGCCAAACTTTCTTCATATAACGTTTCAGTCCCCAATATCCAGCCATATACGGTCCTGATCCAATCAAACCGCAAATTGATCGAAGCTCTCCTCAATTCTGCTGAACCGCCCCTGACCGGTTCTATCAAAACCATCCTCCCTCACGGTAAATCTGGCTTTATCATTGCCCAACAGAATTCTTACTACTTCAAAACCAGCGATTGCCGCTTCAACCTTGCCCACATGAAACCGGATCTCAAGGTCAACTTTCAAGTCCAAAAGAGTTTTGACCACGTCAAACAGCGTGACTCGCTGGCTGCGGTCAATATCCGCAAGGCGGAATAATGTCGATCGTCTATATCGCCGATCAAGGTGCCGCCATCTGCAAACGCGGCGACCGCTTGCAAATCTACAAAGGACCACAACTCCTCAGATGGTTTCATACTTTGGACATTGAGCAACTGATCATAATCGGCAATATCGCCCTCACTGCCCAAGCAGCCACATTTCTCCTCAAGAACAGGATCGATACCGTTTTCCTCTCTTACTACGGAAAATACAAAGGACGTCTCATTGGCGAATTTGGGAAAAACGTCTTTCTCCGTGTCAAACAGTACAAGTACTTGGAAGATGAACCAAATCAAAACCACCTCGCCCAGATCTACGTCACTGCCAAAGTCGATAACATGAACCGACACCTGGAAAAACGTTTCAAACGATACAAAACTCCTCTCATCATTGATAACTACATCAAAAACAAAGCCATCGCCGAGAAACTCGCCACTTCAGCGATACCCAAGGATGTTATCCGTGGATTTGAAGGTATCGCCACCAAAAACTATTTTGCCACTTTCCCGGATCTAATCAAAAATCCCAATTTCTCATTCAATGGCAGAAATCGAAGACCCCCGCGAGACGAAATAAATGCCCTCCTCAGTTTAAACTATACCCTCCTTATGAATCAGATCATGACCGCTACCTATATCTCCGGACTCGACCCATACGTCGGAGCTCTCCACGAAATGGTATACGGCAGACAATCTCTGGTGCTCGATCTCATGGAAGAATTCCGACCCCTGATCGATAACCTTGTTGTTTCATTAATTAACCGCCGCGAAATCGCTCCCATTCACTTCAAATACAATATTCTCCCCGATGATGAAACCGAGTCCGATGACCTCGACGATGATACCAAACTCCTCCCTGTATGCTTGTCACAAGACGGGATGAAAATTGTGGTAACCGCCTTTGCCAAACTTATCAATTCCAAATTCACCTGCACTGAACCAACCGGTAATTGGACGCTCAAGGATATCTTTCTCAACCAAGCGCGTAAACTGGCCGCCCTCTTTGAAAAAAACATCCCTTACCAGCCCTTCTTATGGCTATAAATAAACACCTCTACCTCGTCTGCTTTGATATCGTATCCGATAAGATCCGTTACCGTGTCGTAAAAATCCTCCTCAAATACGGCTCCCGTGTCCAAAAATCCGTCTTTGAATGCATCCTCGATGACCGCCAATTTATCGAAATGAAAAAAAACCTCGACCACAAGATCCAAAGAGACAAAGATAGTATCCGCTATTACCTCCTCTGCAAGAACTGCGAAAACAATGTCGATATCACCGGATTGGGTATGTATAGCCACGCCGAAAACCTGATTGTAGTATGATCCGGCGCCCCTTCATCCCCAGTGAATATCCCCCTTCAAAGACCGTTGCACATAGGGGTATCACCGGCTTCAGCCGGTCGTTGCACTGAC
>CAYZZE010000043.1:0-18605 GCA_964482845.1 uncultured Candidatus Cloacimonadota bacterium | reverse complement strand
TTAGTATAACCTTACGGTCGTAAGGTTATACTAAGGTTATACTAAGGTTATCAAGTAAGGAGGATGGAAAAAATCTTACTCGTAACGGAGGGCGTCGATCAAGTTCAGATCGGCTGCCTTGCGGGCTGGATACCAGCCAAAAAAGATGCCGATAGCACAAGAGAATCCGACGGAAAGTGCAATCGACCACGGAGTGACGGCGATGTGCCATTGCATGGACTGACTGACCACTCTGGCAGCAAAAAACCCGAGCCCGATACCGATAATTCCGCCGATGAAACTGATGACGACAGCTTCGATGATAAATTGGAAGAGGACGTCGCGTTTTTCCGCTCCCACTGCCATCCGGATGCCAATCTCCTTGACGCGTTCAGTGACCGAGACGAGCATGATATTCATGATCCCGATGCCGCCGACGAGCAGCGAGATGCTGGCAATGCTGGCGAGCAGGATGGTCATGGTATTGGATACTCCCTCCGCGGTTTGGGCGAGATCGGATTGGGTGCGGACGAAGAATTCCTCGCTGGTCGTGCCCCGGTGACGGGACAGGAGGAGGTCCAAGACCTCCTGTTGGACGATGTGGATACGGTCACGGGATTCGGCGGAGACCAAGACCATCATCTGTCTCCAGCGCTGTCCCAGCAGGCGTTGGAAGACAGTCGTGTAAGGCGCCAGGACAATATCGTCCTGATCCTGTCCCATCACGTTTTGTCCCTTGGGTTGGAGGACACCGACCACACGGAATGGGATGTTGCGGATGCGGATGGTCTTATCGATCGGGTTTTCGTTGCCAAAGAGATTGGTGGCGACGGTTTGACCGATCAAGCAGACTTTGGTTCCGGCGCGGATATCGGTGCCATAAAAGAGATTGCCCTGCGCCGGCATCATATCACGGATATAAAAATAGTCCACATCCACGCCCATGATCCCTGACCGCCAGTTCTGACCTTCATACTTGAGCTGGCCCCATGAGTTATAGACCGGCGAGGCATAGCGCACTCCGGACACTTGTTCGCGGATCGCTTCGACATCTGCAACTTCCAGCAATGAACCGGTTCCGGCCTGTTGAGCGACGCTGCTGCGGCCGCCTGCCCAGTTGGCAGTGATGACGATGACGTTTGTGCCCATGCTGTTAACTTGGTCTTCGACGATCTTCTTGGCGCCTTGTCCGATGGCAAGCATGGTGATCACAGCGGCGACGCCAATGATGATACCGAGCATGGTGAGAAAGGTGCGCATTTTATTGCGGGCAAGGGATTTGACAGCTATTTTGATGATACCGAGTATTGACATGCTTGTTCCTCTTTAATTATCGTCATCCAGGATCGGTAGTTTTGCCAGATCGGCTTGGGCATCGCGGGGTTGGGGATTGGGAACGTCCGAGACGATCCGGCCATCGCGAAAGGTGATCAGGCGATGGGCATAATGGGCAATATCGTTCTCATGCGTGACCAGGATTATCGTCTTGCCGAGGGAGTGTAATTGTTGAAAAACGGCAAGGACTTCCACGCTGGTGCGTGAATCCAGATTGCCGGTGGGTTCATCGGCAAGGAGGAAAACAGGATCGTTGACGATGGCGCGGGCAATTGCCACCCGTTGTTGCTGTCCGCCGGACAATTGATTGGGAAAGTGGTGCGCCCGGTCGGTGATACTGACGGTTTCCAGCGCCTCCATCGTTCTCTTCCTGCGCTGATGATGGGTCAGATGCGAACGGTATAAAAGGGGCAGTTCGACGTTCTCCAGCGCAGTGGTGCGAGGCAGGAGATAAAAGGATTGGAAGACGTAGCCGATCTTCCGGTTGCGGATGCGGGCGAGATCCGTCTCCGGGATGTCGTGAACGGCAATGCCATCGAGTAAATACGCTCCGGAAGTCGGTTTATCCAGACAACCCAGAAGATTCATAAAGGTCGTCTTACCGGAGCCGCTGGCGCCCATGATAGCGATAAACTCGCCTTGATCGATCTTGATATCGATCCCGCGCAGGGCATGCACATGGATGTCTCCCATGACGTAGGTCTTGGTCATACTCTCGGTCGTGATCAGGTGTTCAGCCACTATTCTCCGCCCTTTAGAATCGTCTGCCCATACCGGGACCGCTTGGCATCATCGGATTGGTCATCTGTTTGGGATCCTTGAAAATCACACCTGTGATCAAAGATACCTCGGCATCCAGCCCGCCGGTCACTTCTATGAAAGCGCCGTCGGATATACCCGTCTGGATAACGCGGCTTCGGGGAATGCCCTTTTCCAATACCCAGACGACGGCTGTGTTTCTACGACGGCTGGGCATGGAAGAAGCAAAGTTTGGGTTGGGAGTGGTTCCGGGCACGCCCGATGGCGTTCCTTCCGGCCTTCCGCGACGGGTCATGCCGGCCGCACGTGCCGGATCAGTGCCGGCAGGAGGTTGTGTACGCGTCTGTGGACGCGCTTGAGTTTCGGGAGTATTGTTTTTTGCCGTTGCGGACGTATCCGGCTGCATCATCTGATGTGCCAGATTACGCAATGCACCGAGACCATACAGATCATCGTCCCACTCGATGCCAACAAGCTTCCATACCTCCATACTGGGGCGGAAACGGATCGCTGTCTCCGGGATACGCATCACATTCTGTTTGGCACTGACAACGATGGTCACATTTGCCGTCATGCCTGGCAACAACCTGCCTTCCGGATTCTGAGCGTCTATAATAACGCTATAAGTGACAACGTTTTGCTCGGACTTTGGGCTGAGGCGGATCTGTTTGACCGAACCCCGGAAAGGTCTGCCGGTATAGGCATCGACCGTAAATTCAACCGGCATGCCGACTACGATTTTTCCGATGTCCGCTTCGTCCACATCAGCCGTGATCTGCATCTGCTGCAGATTGTTGGCAATGATAAAGAGCGTCGGAGCATTGAGAGATGCCGCCACCGTCTGTCCCTCATCCACGTTGCGGGAAACGATGATGCCGTCGATCGGTGACTTTATATATGCGTTCTCAAGATTCTTTTGGGCGCGTAGTAAAGCGGTTTTGGCATTATTGAGCGTCTGCAATGACTGGTCGTGTTTAAATTCCGCTTTTTTGAGGTCATAGGTGGTCGCCATGTCCTTTCTGACCATTTCCTGCAAGAGATTGAGATCAAATTTGGTTTCTTCAACCGTGGTATTGGCGCGGGTCAATTCATTCTGTGCCGTTTCCAGATTGGTCTGCAGGATCTCGGTATCCAGTTTGGCAAGCAGTTCTCCGCGCCGGACAGGAGCATTGAAATCCTTGTATAATCTTTCGATCTTGCCGGAGACCTCCGTGCCGACGTTGACCATTACATGTGGATTGATGAAGCCGGTGGCGGTAACCACTTCACGGATGGTGCCCATATTGGGTGTATCCAGTCGCCACTCTGGTTTCATCTTGCTTTTTCTATAGCTGTTGTATCCATATATGCTGCCGATAATCACGGCAATAAGGAGGAGGACTTTGAGCGTCTTTTTCATTGATCATCTATCCTTTATTTGATTACCATTTCCCGAGTATCTTCTGGGAAAGCAGGTGGTTTAATGCTTCCTGGCGGGCAAGCATCTGATAAAGATTGGCATGAAACTCGATATCGGAATCGATGTATTCGGCGCGGGTCTTGTCAAGTTCCAATTGAGTGATCATTCCCAGGCGGTAACGTTCCTCGGCTTTATTGACCTGGATGCGGGATTGTTCAAGTTTGCTTTGATAAAGCGCGTGCAGTTGCTTCAGGTAGTTCATTTCTCCGGTCAGAATTGAGTATTCGCGTTCGATCTCGTCCACTTTGTCCTGCAGGTTCAGTTCCACCAGTTTCCTGGTAAATCTATCGCGCTTGGTGCTTTCCGAATTGCGGAAGTGATTCCAGAGTGAATAGGACAGGGAGAGCGAGATCCCGTGATCGGTCTGGTAGCGGTCAAAATCAAAATCAGCGCCGGAAGCGCTGCGCGAGAGGTTGTATGCGAGGGTAACCCGCGGGAAGTTGTCCAGTTTATCCTGCTTTAGCATGATATCAAAGCGCTTGATATCCTGACGGAGGATGCGGATGGTGTTCACTTGATCATAATCCAAGAGCGGGAACTGCTCTGGCACCCCAATTTCCAGATCAGCCAGAGGGTAGCCATCATCGGGAATCAGGATCAGCGAGAACAATTGCTGCCGGCTCTTATCTATGCTATTCTGCTGCCGGAGAATGGATATCTGCGTGTTCATCACCGCTATTTCATTTTGTTTGACGTCGAATTCCGTCAGTTTTCCCAGCCGCCAGAGAGTTTTGCTTTGTTCCCAGATCCGGTTCTGGATATTGGAACTTTCCTCCAAGGAACGTAAACGTTTCTCGGCGCTGAGGATATCGATATAGATCAGGAACACCTGATAGGCAAAGTCACTCGCCCCGCTCTCCCTTCTGATCTCAGCCGTTTTCTGATCGTGAGTGGAATAACGGTATTGAAACCAATAAGGATCATTCAAACTGATGGACTTGCTTACGGTCAGCCCCAATGAAGTGCTAAAGTCATCTTGTGCAAGCAGATCACGCTTGGTATAGAGGCGTTTGTCGGCATTAAATCCGAGATTCACCTCCGGCAATAGGTTCAAACTTGCCGTTTTTCGTTGGGAAACAGCCGTCAGATGATTGATCTCATTGCGTTGGATAGCGGTGCTGTTTTTCAGCCCTGCCTCGATCAGATCATCCAGCCTATAAACCTGCGCCTGTAAGACAACAGGCACCAGGATCAAGATAAGACAGATACGTTTCATAATTCCTCGCTGCGCAAATTATGGGAGCGTGTGTCCCTTCATTGATTAATGTACTTCATATCCGGTGATATACTGCACTTTTTCTCTTCGATGTGGCTAATATCGAGCGTTTGTCGGGCGACACACTTTTTCCGGGGACTGGATTAATTACAAGGAAAATTCCTTGCCGGATAAACCGCATTCGAAAAAAAGGGTCTCGTATGGAAAAAAAAACTCAAAAGGAGAACCACCATGTCGTTTAACCTGAAAAACAGACATTTCCTGACCCTGATGGATTTCACTCCCCAGGAGATCGAATTCCTGCTGGATCTGGCTATCGATCTCAAGAAAGCCAAATATGCCGGCTATGAACAGCCGCGTTTGACCGGCAAGAACATCGCTCTCATCTTTGAAAAGGATTCGACACGCACCCGCTGTGCTTTTGAAGTAGCGGCATTTGACCAAGGCGCTCACGTCACTTATCTGGGACCTACCGGCTCGCAAATGGGCAAGAAAGAATCGATTGCCGACACCGCACGCGTCCTGGGAAGAATGTATGACGGCATCGAATACCGCGGCTACGGACAGGAAGTGGTCGAAGAACTGGCAAAATATGCTGGCGTCCCCGTCTGGAACGGCTTGACCGATCAAGACCATCCCACGCAAGTCCTGGCGGACTTTATGACCGCCATGGAACACCTGAAAAAACCTTTGAAAGAAATGGTCTTCGTCTATGCTGGAGACGGACGCAACAACGTTGCCAATGCTCTCATGATCGGTGCTTGCAAGATGGGGATGGATTTCCGCATTGCAACGCCCAAGGAACTCTTTCCCGATAAGAACCTTGTCCAGAAATGCCAGGTGATTGCCAAAGAAACCGGCGCTACCATCACCACCACCGACAGCGTTGACAAAGGCGTCAAAAACGCCGATGTCATCTACACCGATGTCTGGGTCTCCATGGGTGAGCCCGATCACGTCTGGGAAAGCCGCATCAAATTGCTCAAACCCTATCAGGTAAACAAAAACATGATGAGCAAGACCGGTAAGGCACACACCCTTTTTATGCACTGTTTGCCCGCCTTCCATGATCTCAAGACCACCATTGGCAGACAGATCGACGAGAAATTCCATCTCCCTGCCATGGAAGTGACCGATGACGTCTTCGAAAGCCCCAATTCCGTCGTCTTTGACGAAGCGGAAAACCGGATGCACACGATCAAAGCGGTGATGGTCGCCACAATCGGCGCATAAATCACTACAAATCAATCATCTGCAGGGCGGATCCGTCCCATTCTGTTGCTTTATGGTTCTTGTCGCTTTCCAACCACTTTTCTGCCGCGATACACCCGAGTACTCGAAGCGATCTCGAGATAAACCTGAGACAATAGCAACTGGAACAATTAAGTGGAAAATGAAGTGATTAAAGACATCAAACAGGGAAGATTCACACCTCCAAACTGCGATGCGAATGCATCAAAATTCCCCGTATTTTTACCCTCTGCCACCTTGCATAATGCCCAAGCAGATCCGCAATTGATACGGGTTTCTCGAAAAACTATTGACTAAATCCTGTATATCACAGCGAATGGCAAAATCTATCACATCAGTTAAAAGGAACTATAAATGACCAAAGCCAAAATCCTGGTTCGGCTCAAGCCCAGCGTTCTCGATCCGCAAGGCAAGGCAGTTACCAATTCACTCCACGCATTGGGATATGAAAGCGTGACTGATACACGCGTCAGCAAGTATATCGAGATCGCTTTTGATAGCGATGACCCTGCTCAAGTGGAAACGCAGGTCAAAGAGATCTGCAGCAAACTGATGGCTAATCCCAATACGGAAGTGTATCAATATGAATTGATTGCGGAGCAGGATTGAGAGTAAGCGTAATCACCTTTCCGGGCTCAAACTGTGACCATGACGCCTGCGAGGTCTTTGCCTCCCGCGGTCATCAGACACAATTGGTCTGGCACAAGGACACTGATATCCATGATCCGGATCTGGTTATCCTTCCGGGCGGTTTTTCCTATGGCGATTATCTGCGCTGCGGTTCCATCGCTCGGTTTTCGCCCATCATGAATGAAGTGATCCGCCATGCGGAGAGAGGCGGCATGATCATGGGCATATGCAACGGATTCCAGATACTTACGGAACTCGGATTGCTCTCCGGCACATTGTTGATGAACGCCAATCTGCGCTTCATTTGCCAGCATCAATATGTCCGGGTGGAGAATAACGACACACCTTTTACGGACAATATCCCGACCGGTAGCGTCCTGGATATCCCCATCGCTCACAAAGAAGGCAATTACTTTATCTCGGATGATGGTCTGAAATCCCTGCAAGATAATAGCCAGATCATCTTTCGTTATTGTGACGGGCGGGGAGTTCTCAGCCCGGAAACTAATCCCAATGGTTCCTTGGATGCGATTGCCGGGATCTGCTCGTTGAACCGACGCATCCTGGGCATGATGCCACATCCGGAACGGGCAGCCACCGATGCCGTCAGCAGTCAGGACGGCAGAAGGATCTTTGATGCGCTTGAGTACCACTTTGAACGACATGCTTGATTGTATCCTGCCACCGGTATGCCTGTCCTGTCACCAGCGGATCGTTGCCGCTGCCGAAGTCCTCTGCAAGGCATGCCGCGAAAGCATTACCCATATCAACGAACCGATCTGCCCCAAATGCGGCGCAGAAGCGATTACCAGGATTTGTGACCACTGCTTTGAAGTGACCTTTGTCTTTGACCAATCGCGATCCATATTCCGCTTCGACGGCGCCATCCAGGATCTGGTTCACAAAGTCAAATATGAGGGCTATCTCAGTCCTGTCGATTGGTTTGCCTTCAAAGCTGCGGAACATCTGAATTCGTTTTCATCCTATGATGATCTGGATATCGTTACCGCCACGCCGCTACATCGCGTTCGCAAGCGTGAGCGTGGCTTCAACCAAAGCGAACTCATCGCCCGAAAACTGGCGGATCTGATCAATCTCCCCTATCGGGAACTTATCCGCCGCCGCTCATATACGCTGAGTCAGACCAATCTCAGCAAACAGGAGCGGGAACATAACCTCAGGGATGTATTTGTCGTCCTCCACCCCGAACTGGTGAAAGCCAAACACATCCTGGTGATAGACGACGTATTCACCACCGGCACCACGGTCAATGAAGTAAGCAAAGTATTAAAGGCATGCCAGCCACGGCGGATATCTGTTCTGACCATGGCGCGTCCTCTGGGATAACACACTATGAATACAGAATACAAAGAGAAATTGATCGTAACGATCTCGGAAACGGAAGCCACCGATATGATCGAACGCATCGCCCATTTTATCGCCGAACGGCACATGGGCTCAGCAGGCATCCTGTTCTTGGAATCCCTGCGTCCCCTGCACGGTATCGGCTCGCAAGCGATGTATTTCTTACTGCCCTTTGCCCAAGTCTTTTTCGATTCCGAGAAATACCAGCACTTTGCCCTGATGATCCAAGAAGAGAAATACCTCAAACGACTGATCGAAAGGATTGACGAACTGGACGAAGAGATTAACCGCGAACGCCGCGAACGCAAACGCATCCTTAAAAAGCGTCGCCGTGCCATACGCAAAGAGTTTTTGACCCGTTTATTCAAAAAGCAAGAAACAAGAAGCTGAAGAAGCGGAGGAATATATGCAATATGACGAAAAACGCCTGACGCGGATAGTCGCCACCGACTGTGGCAGCACCACGACCAAGGCAATCCTCATCGAATGGGTGGACGGAGAATACCGCCAGACCGTGCGGGGCGAAGCCCCGACCACTGTGGAAGCGCCGCTCAATGACGTTACCAAGGGCGTCATCAATGCCACCCAGGAACTGGAAGAACTGGCTCGCCTCAAGTATAACAACCCCAATATCAAGTTTATGGAGAAGGGCGAATTTGTTATCCCCCGTGAAGGCGATATCGGCATAGATGCCTACGTATCCACCAGTTCCGCCGGCGGTGGCTTGCAAATGATGGTCACCGGAGTGGTCAAATCCATGACCGGAGAAAGCGCCGAACGCGCTGCCCTGGGTGCAGGAGCGATCGTGATGGATCTCATTGCCAGCAACGACAAACGCATGAATCATGAGAAGATCGAACGTATCCGCCAACTCCGTCCGGACATGATCCTGATGGCAGGAGGCGAAGATGGCGGCACCGTCAAGCACGTCGTGGAAATGGCGGAATTGGTCTCCGGCGCCGACCCCAAACCACGTCTGGGCACCGGTTACAGGTTGCCGGTCATCTATGCGGGAAACAAAGAAGCCCGGCAAGAGATCGTCGAAGTTCTGCAGAATAAGGTCGATCTCATCGTCACCGACAACATCAGACCCAAACTGGAGCAGGAGAATCTCGGTCCTGCCAGGGACAAGATCCACGACCTCTTTATGGAACACGTGATGCAGCAGGCACCAGGCTACCACAAACTGATGGCTTGGGCTATGGGGCCGGACAAAGATAACGTGCCGATCATGCCCACTCCCGCTGCGGTTGGCAACATCATGCAAGCCATTGCCAAAGAAGAGAATATTGAAGTAGTCGGCGTCGATATCGGCGGTGCCACAACGGACGTCTTTTCCGTCTTTACCGAGGAATTTATTTTTAACCGCACCGTGAGCGCTAATCTCGGCTTGAGTTACAGCATCTCCAACGTATTGGCCTCCAGCGGACTGGCCAACATCATGCGATGGGTGCCGTTTGACATCAATGAGAGCAAATTGCGCAACATGATCAAGAACAAGATGATCCGCCCGACTACGATCCCTTCGCTATTAGAAGAACTGGTGCTGGAGCAAGCGATCGCCAAGGAAGCGCTGCGCCTCGCCTTTGAACAGCACAAGGAATTTGCCGTGACTCTCAAGGGTATGCAGAAGCAGCGTGACATCTCGGAAGCATTTAGCCAATCCACATCGGGCAGTACCGTCGTCAATCTGATGACATTGGATCTGTTGGTCGGCAGCGGAGGCGTTCTTTCGCATGCTCCGAGGCGCAACCAGACCGTGATGATGTTGATCGATGCCTTTATGCCCGAGGGTATCACTCGCCTTGCAGTGGACAGTATATTTATGATGCCGCATCTTGGAGTACTCTCCGAGATCAGCGCCAAAGCCGCCACCGAGGTCTTCCGCAAGGACTGCATGATCTATCTTGGCACCTGTGTCGCTCCCGTGGGCAAGAGCAAGATTGGCAAGCCCGCGCTTACCGCCAAACTCCATCTTCCCGATGGCAGCGTATTTGAGGAGACCATTCCGTATGGAGAGATCCGTCTCATCCCCTGTGGCGTGGGCGAAACTGCCCAAGCCCATATCAAGGCGCATGGCGGTTTGATCCTGGATGAAAACCGTAGCCGTGAACTGCACGTCAATCTTCATGGCGGAGTGGTCGGCATCGTTTTGGACACCCGTGGCAGAAAGCCCTTTGAGCTCCCGACCGATGTCCCCACCCGGGTCGCCCTGCTCAAGAAATGGATGCGCGAACTCAAGACGTATCCCGAAGCCATACTCATATAGGAGGTTAAGAATGGGACAATCATATTCAGCCGGACTTACCGTAACCGATAGCACGATCCTGCATAAAGAACGCATCCTCCCCCTCAAAGGCAATGTCATTGCCAAAAAGGGAGATAAAGTAAAAGGCGAGGACATCATCGCCGAAACCCTGCTTCCCGGAAAGGTCGTTCCGATCAACCTTGCCAACAAACTCGGCGTCACACCCACGCAATTGGCGAGCATGGTAAAGATTACTGCCGGTCAGCAGATCACCAAATCCACCGTCTTAGCCGAGACCAAGGGACTCTTTGGGCTGGGCTTCCTGAAAAACGAAGTGCGCTCCCCGGTCGAGGGCGAGGTGGAAAGCATCTCCAGCATCACCGGGCAAGTCCTGCTTCGCGAGCCACGTATCCCCGTGCAAGTAAAGGCATTTATCGATGGCATAGTGACCGAGGTCATCCCCGGAGAAGGTGTTATCGTTGAGAATAAATCCGCATATATCCAAGGCATCTTCGGCATCGGCGGCGAAACGATCGGGGAACTGAAAGTGCTGGTCAATTCCCCTGATGAGGAATTGGACGCCGGAAAGATCGATGAATCCTGCCGAGACAAGGTGATCGTCGCCGGTTCCTTCGTCCGCTATCACGTGATCGACCTGGCACGCAAGCATGGAGTGCGCGCCATCATCACCGGTGGCATCGACGACCAGGACATCAAAAAACTACTTGGCTACGACATCGGCGTCGCCATCACCGGACATGAGGAGATCGGACTCACCATCGTTTGCACCGAGGGCTTTGGCAAGATTAACATGGCACATAAGACTTTCGATCTGCTGTCTGCTTTTACTGGCAAGAAGACCTCGATCCATGGCAGAACCCAGATCCGAGCCGGCGTCATCCGCCCGGAAATCATTATCCCGCTGGAATTTACCGAAGATGAACTGATCTCTCATGAACCATCGTTACCTGTTCTGGAGCTCGGCGCTCTTATCCGCGTTATTCGTCAGCCCGGCTTCGGCAAGATCGCCAAAGTGATCGGGTTGCCCGAACAACTGACCACCGTAGAATCCGAGACCCGCGTTCGTATTCTGGAAGCGGAATATGAGGATGGCACCCATGCCTCCATACCCCGTGCCAACGTGGAAGTGATCGAGACATAGGAGAAGAGGAGATATCAATGCTGAAACTTAATGAGTATTTCGACCGCCAAGTCTGCTCCATCGCTTTTGCCAATGCCGAAGGCAATGCCACTGTTGGCGTGATGGAAGCGGGAGAGTATGAATTCGGGACTTCCTGCACCGAGTTTATGACAGTCGTATCAGGGGCGCTCAATGTCCTTTTGCCCGGCGATAGTGAATGGAAAACATACAGCAAAAGCGAGACCTTCATCGTTCCCGCCAATGTCCGATTCAAGGTGGCCGCAGGGGAACAGACCGCATACGTCTGCTACTACCGTTAATTGAGACACCACAGACGATAGATCATGGCAGCGCTGATTGGTGCTGCCTTTTCTTTGCCGTTGGAAATTCCCTCAGGAAGTTGATCCGATCTGCGCACATCTTCGGGCAATGTATCCTCTTATCCCACTGTTGATCATCACCATAACGCTTCCATCCGCCTAACTGACCATCCACCCATAAAATAGTCGCTCTTCCTAATACCTTCTTTGCTTGATAACCTTAGTATAACCTTAGTATAACCTTACGGTTGTAAGGTTATACTAAGGTTATCAAGCAGGGAGAGAAAGGGTCTTTTTATATGAGTTCCTTGCCGGGAGGTGATGTCTGTCAAAGATAGATAAATCATGGGGCTTAAGGTGTGTCTGCATCAATTTTTCCCTTGTTTGGGAATAAGCCGGTAGGTCGTTGCGTGGAAGAGAAAATGATGGTTCTCAGGAATGGAAATTGCATACAACCTATACGTCAATACAGGAGGTTTGAATGAGATTGACCCTAATCATCGTCATAATGATGGCCATCAGCGTAATGACCGCTGCTCCCTTGGAACGTGTGGAAACCACTGCCAGTGGAGTAAATGTCAGAATTCAGTCTTTGCGCACCGAACCCTTTTTTGCGGAACCCTTTACAGATGAAGACATTCATGATGTAAAACCCAGCAGCGTCATCGGCAGAACCTATGCCATACCTTATGCCAATGCCACTGTTGAGGTTCAAAATATGATCTGGAACGTTTTTGACGCCCAGGGACAATTGGTCGGGGAAACCCACTACCGTTCCTCAGATTGGATCTCAGTATCTAACCGTTTGCAATTCCGTGAGATGCACGGGGTAACCGTGAGCATGGATACCCAGAGACGGGTGGGTAATGAAATACACACGCTGCGGGAAGTGGAATTCACCATCCACGGCTCCGAGCCGATGCCAACCCCGACCCACGTATCACCGGCTTTTATAGATGCCTATCGCCGTCTGGCATCCAATTATGAAACGTCCTACCTTGCGAATCTCCCCCTATCCCGTCCCAAAATGCTGATCATCAGCCACAATCAATTGGAGTCCTTCCTGGGCGAATTCGTCAACTGGAAAAAGGCTTTGGGATTTGAGGTGTATGTCATTACCAAGCAAAGCATCGCTACCAATCCTACGGTGAATCAGGTCAAAGACGCCATATATAATTCCTATGTCCAGCATCGGTGTGACTATTTGCTCATCATGGGCGATGTGACCGGCACCTTTGCCATCCCGACCAATATCTATCCCTCGCCGACCGGTCCCGAGCAAAATGCGGATGACAACCACTATGGAATGTTGATCGGCGACGACTATTTTCCGGAGATGCTGGTAGGCCGGTTTTCTTTTGCCGATGTCAGCGAATTTCTCACGATGATCAACAAGACCATCCGGTATGAAAGGAATCCCCATATGGCTGATACTGCTTGGTACTCCCGTGCTTTGGTGGTAGCGGGCAACTATGCCGAAGGCGGATTACGTCCCATCACTCCGGTACTTACCTCCCGCTGGGTGCGCGAGAAGATGCTGGACTTTGGTTACACTCAGGTCGATACGGTATTTTATCCGCCCAGTTATCCGGGCACTTCGTCGATCCAGGCCTCGATCAATGCCGGTGTTTCGATCATTACCTACCGGGGCTGGGGTGATGCCAATGGCTGGCATTATCCACTGTTTCATATCCCAAACATGAACAACACCTTCAATGGCGCCAAGATGCCCATTGTATATTCCATTGTGTGTAATACGGGCGACTTTGCCAATCTGAACGTCAATCCTTGTTTTGGCGAGCGATGGATGCGGATGGGCTCGATCAATTCACCCAATGGAGCAATCGCTTTTGTTGGCCCTTCCGATCTGTATACCCGGACGCGGCTGAACAACTCCATTTCCAGTGGAATGTGGGGAAGTATCTTTGATTATGGCGTTCGGATCTTTGGCAGCACGGTGCTGGCCGGCAAGGTGGAGTTCTATAACAACTTCCCCAATGATGCTGGTCCCAATGGCTTGGTGGCTTTCTATTTCCGGATCTACAATGTCCTTTCCGATCCATCGATGAACATGTGGGTGCTTACTCCCAACATGATCTCCCCTCAGGTGATCGCCAGCGGCACTACCTTTGCCCAATCCGACAACCATATCCGGATCAATGCCCCACACTTGAATAATGCTATTGTAACCGGCACCAAAAATGGCGGGAGTTTTAGTTTTACCCGGATCAGCGGTGGATTTGCCATTCTACCCATCGATCCCGAACAGACGGGCGACCTCATGATCACGATCAGTAAAGAAAACTACCATCCGTTGGTCGCTACGCTTACCCCCTCCGGCACGCCTTCCATCGGCGTTTCCGCCAATAATCTCACGACCAGTGGCACGGTGATCAATCCTCATCAGACCTACAATCTTGCGCTTACGCTAAAGAACTATGGCAACACTACTCTTAACAACGTGACGGCGACCCTGACAACCAATCAGCCGGAGATGTTGTCCATTGCCAACAACTCTCACAATATCAGCAGTTTGGCGGCAGGCCAGACTACCATCGCCAATTTCACTCTCAATGCCACACATCTGGTTCAGCCCCGCCGGATCATTACTTTCAACTTGCAGCTCAGCCCGATGGACGTCACGCATAGTTTCCAACTCATGACCGGCGGCGCGGAGATATCCTTTGTGTCATACGATGGGACACTGCATCTGGGACAGAACAACACCATCACCTTCACGGTCATCAACAATGGAACGGTTCCGCTCAGCGGGGGCAGCGTTAATGTCTATACTCAAACCACTGCGGCAGAGATCACCACTCCGGTCGTAACCCTTGGCAATATCGCCATGGGTGAGACCAAGACCTTCCAGGCGGGCATCCAGATCGCTGCAGATACTTTCAGCGGACGTAACATTCCCTTGAGATTCCTGTTCACCGATGCGCAGAACTACTCTTACAACCGATATTATACCGTCACAGCAGGCATCCCCTCCACCACCGATCCCACTGGTCCCTGCGAGTACGGATATTGGGCTTATGACAGTTTTGATACTGCTTTTGCCCAGGTACCGGTTTACAACTGGATCGAGATCGACCCGCGTGATGGGGGACAGGGCGACGTCTTTCTCAATTATGACGATGGAACGATCACGATCGACCTGCCATTCACTTTCCGCTTCTACGGCAGGGACTACAACCAAATGAGCATATGCTCCAACGGCTGGGTCTCCTTAATACCCACCTGGATGATCGACTTCAATAATCAATACATCCCTGCTGCTCTCGGACCATACGCCATGGTCGCGCCATACTGGGACGACCTCAAAGGACTGAAGATCGGCGTTGACCCCGATGGCAACGGCATCTTTGCCGATATGCGGATATGTTATTGGCACGATCAGGCAAATAACCGCTTTATCGTCCAATGGAACGATGCCTACAATCAGTTCACCATCGATTTGGGACAGGATGCGCATCTGGAGAAATTCCAAATCATCCTCTTTCCCCAGGCGGGACGGGATGGCGATATCGTCTTCCAATACCATACCGTGGATAATCCCGGCACCGGGTCAAACTACTGCACTGTCGGCATAGAAAAACATACCCAAACGGTCGGCCTGACATATACCCACGCGAATACCTATCCCCCAACTGCAACGACTCTGCAAGCAGAACTGGCGATCAAATTCACCACCATCCCCCCGGATAGCCATGTCAGTAACAATGATGAGATCAATGCCCTTCCGCCTCAATTAGGCCAAAACTATCCCAATCCCTTCAATCCATCCACAACCATTGCCTTCAGCACCATGCAAACAGGCAGAGTAAAAGTCAATATCTACAATCTCAAAGGACAATTGGTCAAGACCTTGATGGATTCCGAGGTCCCAGCAGGAAAACACTCTCTCGTCTGGAACGGAATAGATAACCAAGGGACCAGCGTCTCATCCGGCGTATATTTCTACCGGCTGGAGACCGCCCATTATACTCAAACCAAGAAGATGTTACTAATGAAATAGACCCAATCTCTCACCTCCAAATAGCCCCGTTCCCATAACCAGAGCGGGGCTTTTTTGTTGACTTCAGGCAAATTATCAGGATATGTGGGGAGATGGTCTGGTTTTGACGTATGGTATTGCCCGACAGGCGATTAGCACTAGCGCGAGGATTTTTTGCTTGACAGATAAAGCCCCCCAGAAAAGCATAACCACCGTTTTAGTAAGAGACGCTAATATGAAAAAAGAGATCAGAAACATTCTTGCTGTGATACTTGGGCTGCAATTGACCGTAATCATGCCTGTTATCGCAAATTCGGCAAATACGACCGGAAGTGAAGAGATCAGCCAACATCAAAGTGACTTGGTGATCGATTCACTTCACACTCAGGAACCACCAGGACTGGAAATCATTCCGGAAACGATGGTTACATCTTTTTATGGAGGTCGTTTCCATGGCAGAAAGACAGCAAATGGCGAACGCTTCGACAAATACCAATTAACCTGTGCCCACAAAACATTACCTTTTAATACAATCCTCCACGTCACCAATCCCCGCAATGGCAAATCTGTCACCGTGCGCGTCAATGACCGCGGACCATTCATACGGGGCAGGCATCTGGATCTATCCTATGCGGCAGCCCGGGAGATCGGTATGCTCAAGGCAGGAGTGATTAAGGTCGAAGTAAGAAACTTAGGTATCGCCGGAGAGGATTATCCAGCGCCTGCTGCCTCAGAACTGGCGTTTTTTTCACTTGAATAATCCGGATCGCCCAGAAGCCTTTTAGATTCTGATGGTAGAGCAAGTTCCATTCATAGAGTCCCTCCCCGTCAGATATTCAGAAGCGGTGCATTATGCGCTGAGTAACGACACACCTGTCATCGCCCTCGAATCCACCCTTATTACCCATGGCTTGCCTTATCCCCAAAACATCGAAACGGTTCGGGGTCTGGAACGGATCGCATATGAACTGGGCGTCGTCCCCGCTACGATCATTATCGTGGATGGACAGATTAGGATCGGACTGGATGAGGACTTGATCCGGCGCTTGAACCCTATCGCACTAGAAGCGGATAAATCAACTAATGATGGCACTTTCAACAAATTATCCCTGCGTGATTTGCCCTGGGCGATGGTCGCCAAAGCCAGTGGCGGCACAACCGTCTCGGCAACTATGTCGATCGCCCATCATTGTGGTATCCAGGTTTTTGCCACGGGTGGGATCGGAGGCGTGCATCGTGGCTGGCAGATTCATCCCGATATCTCAACCGATCTGATCGCTCTCTCGCGGATACCCGTGATGGTCATATCCGCCGGATGCAAAGCGATTTTGGATATCTCTGCGACGCTGGAAGTTCTGGAGACGCTCGGCGTGCCCGTTTACGGATGGAGAACCTCGTCCTTCCCTGCCTTTTACACGCGTCAGAGCGGCCATATCATTCCGCAACTGGACGCTGTGTCTCAGATCACTGCAGCATTTCGGTACCACCTATTACAGTATGGCAAATCGGTGCAAGTGACGCCGGGCATGCTGATCGCCAATCCCATTCCCCCCGAGCATGAAATACCGCCTTGCCAGATCGAGCCACTGATCAATGATGCACTGGCTGAAGCCGCACAGCAGGGGATCATAGGCAAAGATGTAACTCCTTTTCTCCTCGCTTATCTTGCGCAGCAGTCCCACGGCGAATCGGTGGAGGCAAATCTGGCGCTTTTGGAGAGTAACGTCCGGCTTGCCTGCGAGATTGCCCGACAGATCGTAGCGGAGGATTCCGATCCTCCGAAATTATAGATAAGGAAGAACCATGAGGATATACATTTCCATCGATATGGAAGGAATGCCCGGCACCTTTAACTGGGCACAGGAAAAGACAGACCGCAAAGCGGTGCAGAATTGCATCCACCACCACGTCAAGACAGTGATCGAAGCAATCAAGCATAGTCCGCGCAATTCTGAGATCACGGAGATCGTCATTGCCGATTCCCATGCCGCCGGAGATAATCTACCCTATGAGATCACTGCTGTGGATGAGAGGATCGCTTTGATCTCAGGCGGACCGCGTCCTCATTATATGATGCCCATGTTAAGTGCTGATTATGACCGCGTTTTCCTCCTGGGATACCATGCCGGAACGGGTGCTTTGCACGGTAATATGGATCACACCTATTCCAGTTCGTGCATCCAAAATATCCACATCAACGGCAAAGCGATGAGCGAAGCGCTGATCAATGCCGCATATGCCGGCCACCTGGGCATCCCGGTCACGCTCGTATCAGGTGATCTGGCTCTGCGACAAGAACTTAGTCAGAGCGATGCCATACCCTGGGTGGACTACATCACCACCAAAGAAGCCGTTGCTAAATATGCCGCTAAAAACTACTCCCAAACCCTCATTTACCGCCATACGACCGCTGCCGTCAGCCGGAACCTCGCCCGCTCCCGCCAAGATTTTCCGCTCTTCAGATTTGATGCTCCCATCACGCTAACTATCGAATTTCGTTGCACATCCATGGCAGATATGGCAACCATCATGCCGGAGGTGAAACGTATAGACGGCAGAACGGTGCAATATACGCATTCCGACTACTCGGTGATCTTTGAAGCGATCATGGCGTTGATCATCCTCGCTTATAGCTCGGACGGATAACTCACAGCAATATACCCAGTTTCACCCCTATGGATCGGTTCGCCTGTACCTCAGGTTCGATTCGAGAACGCCTCGAGTACTCGAAGCGAACACGACTTGAAACATCAAGAGAGAAAGAGCGTTGCATATGCCGGTATCACCAAGTATCGAGACCGTGAAAAAAATAAATTCGTCTCTCCTTCCAGCGCAGTTTGAGTAATAACTAAGGATTATGCCTGTCAGATAGTTTGGATACTCGTTGAGTCAACCGCTCTGA
>CAYZZE010000042.1:0-18639 GCA_964482845.1 uncultured Candidatus Cloacimonadota bacterium | reverse complement strand
AGTGCAACGACCGACTGAAGTCAGTGCAACGACCGACTGAAGTCAGTGCAACGACCGGCTGAAGCCGGTGATACCCCTATGTGCAACGGTCTTTGATTGTTTATGGGGTGGGAAAGCGACCCCACATCCCGTTCTGATTTATCCATTTAATCATCCGCCATCAGCGTCATCTGCGTTCAATTTTTAGAAATAGGGCGCTTCAGGAGAGCGCTTCTACGTTCCAACATCCGCTTGATCCGCTCAATCCGCGTTCCATCGATAAAAAGATTGACGAATTGATCGCTCAAACGATGATTGGATTCAGATGAAGATTTGTGAGGTTATGGCGTATGCGTAAGCAACTGGTATGTCTGATCGCGGTGATGGTGTTGTCGTTATCGTTGCCCCTGGCGGGAAAGGTGAAAAAGATCGATGGTTTCAGCTACACGCTGCGAACGGTGGACAAGAGTCCCAAAGCGGCGTTGCAGCAAGCGGAACGAGAAGCGATCATCGAATGTCTGAAACGGAATGGCGTCACCTATGTCTATACGCTGACGGCGGTGGAAGAGACGGAACGCAACCGGCAGATCAGTGAATTTGTGGGGCAGTATGTGGGCGCCCTGAGCAAATCGGCCGTGCGGAAATGGCGTCACCGTCATAACCCGGAACAGCGCATCGAGGAGGGCGGCGTGATCCGCACGACGGTGGTGATGGACATTGAATTTGACGATGCGGATAGCGGCTTGAGCGCATTTGTGATCAATGCGGGCATGAACAACAACGATTTCTTTGACCGGGATCCGGCTGTCCTCACCTATCGGGGCAGTGAACCCCTGCATTATATGATCGCCTCGATCCAAAAGGACTCGCTGGACATCCTCTGGGTCTCCAACGGCAAGGTGCCGGCGCGTCAGGAGTTTTCGTTTCCGGCAGCCGGGGATGACTTTACGCTGTCCATGGAACTGCCTGCCCGGGAGACACATGAATACGGCGCTTTTTGCGTGATCGGCAGTACCAAGCCCTTTAAGGTCTTTATCGGTGAGCACCGCCAGATCAAAGCAGGAGTGATCCAGACACAGCGGGTGCCGGCGGATAGATTCTTTGCCACGATCGACTGGAAATATACGCAGATTGAGTTTTTGCCCTATTTGATCCGGAGGAAGTAGGGACAATTGCACAGGGCTGGAAGGCTCCGCTACGCGCATATTTACGGAGCTTTGAAAAGCTCCGCTACAAGATACACAAAGCCCGATACGGCTGCACCGGATCGGGCTTTTATCGGATGATCTGAGCAGTAGTGGTGACTACTTGTTCAGGTCTTTGGCTTTGATCTTTTCTTTTTTGGGTTTGGTTCCGGATTTGGCAATATCCTCGACGAATTCAATGATCGCCAAGGGGGCGGAATCACCTTTGCGAAAACCGGCTTTGAGGACGCGGGTGTAACCGCCGTTACGATTCATCATGGCAGGAGCGATGTCATCGAAGAGCCGTTTTACCAGTGCGTGGTCGCCGAGGACGCTGTATGCCAGACGCCTGGCATGCACGCTATTCTGTTTCCCGTAGGTTATCACGCGTTCGACGTAACGTCTCATTTCCTTTGCCTTCGCCAGGGTGGTGGTGATCCTACCGTGGTCGATGATGGATTTGACGAGATTTCTCATCATCAATCTACGCTGGTCGGCTTCCCGCCCGAAATTTCTACCTTCAACTCTGTGTCGCATGTTTCACCTTCTTCTTAGCAGTGGCGGGAACTGGTTTTCGGGGCGGCGTGGAAACCACCGGTCGTCCGGTGTCGGTACTATCGGCAGAAGAAAAATCTTCAGATTTTATCCCGCGGCTTTTGGCATCGCGGATACGCTTATTGATGGTATCAACGTCCATACCGAGTTCCAGCCCGTATTTTTTCAGTTTGAGGACGATCTCCTCGAGAGATTTCTTGCCAAAATTGCGGAACTTCAGCATCTCTGATTCGGTTTTGCTGACGAGTTCGCCGATGGTCTCGATCTTTGCCAGGGACAGGCAATTGGCAGCGCGGACGGTCAGCTCGATCTCTTTGACGCTCATGCGCATGATGCGGTCAAGTTCTTCCAGTTCGGGATCCATTTTGATATCTTTAATGTATTCTGGTTCGGTTTCAAATAAACTCATCTTGGCATACATATCCTTGAGGATCTTGGCGGATAGGAAGAGAGCGTGTTTGGGCTCGACCGCGGCATTGGTGTGGATCTCAAGGATCAGTTTGTCATAATTCATTCTCTCCTTTACGCGTTGATGTGTAACGCTGAAATTGACCTTTCTGACGGGTGAATACACTGAATCGATCGGGATAAATCCGATGGGCTTGCCTTCAGTATTTTGCCGGTCAGCCGGGACATATCCTCTGCCTATTCCGATATACAATTCGATCTTAAGGTCGATATCCTCGGTCACTTCGAGGAGGTAAAGGTCTTTGTTCAGGATCTTGATATGCTGGTTTTCTGTCAGCGAGGCGGCGGTGATGATGCCTTTGCCTTTGTGTTCCAAGACGACCAGAACCTCATCGATCGAAGAGGAATAGACCACCAGTTGTTTAAGACGCAGGATGAGATCGATATAATCGGAATTCGTTCCGGGAATGGGTGAGAATTCGTGATGCAGACCTTCAATGCGGACAAACCTAACCGCTGCTCCCTGTATTGATGAGAGTAGGACACGCCTCAGCGTATTGCCGATGGTGGTGCCAAAGCCAGGTTCAAAGGGACCGATTTCAAATCTGCCATAATTGGGAGTGTATGAAGCATTGTCAACTTCGATATTCTCCGGCATTTGCAAGGGTTCAAGATACATCATGTCAAACTCCTCGTTCTTGGTTACTTGGAGTAGTATTCAACGATCAGGCGAACATCGACAGTGGTCGGTATTTCAGCGGCAGGAGGAATACTCTCAAAGACCCCACGCATGTTTTCCTTGTCTATTGTGATCCAGGAATATGGGGAACTGTGTTCGGTTCGTTCCATGGCGTTCAGTAGCATTGGCATGGAGCGGCTTTTTTCACGCACCTCGATGATGTCACCGGGTTTGAGCAGATAGGAGGGAATATCCACTTTCTTGCCGTTGACCAAGAAGTGTCCGTGATTGACAAACTGCCTGGACTGCATCCGGGTAACGGCAAATCCCATGCGAAAGACCACGTTGTCCAAGCGGCGTTCCAGCATTTGCATCAAGTTGTCGCCAGTCACGCCCTTGATCTTGGCGGCTTTGAAAAAGTAATTGCGGAATTGCTTTTCCAAAAGGCAGTAGATGGTTCTAAGTTTTTGTTTTGCTGCCAGATGAAGTCCATAGTCACTCATCTTGCGGCGTATGGTGCGTCCATGTTGACCGGGCGGGAAGTTTCTATTGGATAATATCTTATCGTATTTGGCGGGACCAAACAGGTTTTCTTTGAACTTGCGACACAGTTTGGCTTTGTGTCCGGTATATCTTGCCATTTTCGTTATCCTCCGTTAGATCCGTCTGGTTTTGGGTGGTCTGCAGCCGTTGTGGGGAATTGACGTTTCATCTTTGATCATGGTCACTTTCATACCGGTGGCTGAAATGGCGCGCACAGAAGATTCCCTTCCGCCACCAGGACCTTTGACGATCACGCCGACGCGGTTGATGCCCATTTCCTGTCCGGCTTTGGCTACTTCATCCGCTGCCAATTGTGCGGCGAATGGGGTGCTTTTGCGTGAACCCTTGTATCCGATCTTGCCACCGCTTGACCAGGCAAGCACATTTCCCGACCTATCGGTCAGCGTGATGATCGTGTTGTTGAAACTGGAGTGGACGAAGATCAATCCCTCGTCAAATGCCAGGCGAACACGTTTCTTTTTAACTCTGGTTTTTTTTGCCATGGTGTAACTCCTATTTCTTTTTCTTCAAACCACCGGCACGCGGTCCTTTGCGGGTGCGCGCATTGGTCTGAGTGCGCTGTCCCCGAACGGGCAAGCCGCGTTTGTGCCTCAAGCCGCGATAAGAGCCGATTTCCATCAAGCGTTTGATGTTCATGGCAACCTGAGTGCGCAAGGTACCCTCAACGATGTAATCGTTCTGGATGATGTCGCGTAGCATTTTTTCTTCTTCGACTGTCAGGTCTGATACCTTTCTCATCTGATCGATATTGGCTTTCTGGCAGATTTCGATGGCGTGTGATCGACCGATGCCATAGATGTAGGTTAGACCAATGATTAGTCTTTTGTTTTTGGGAATTTCGATTCCTGCTATATGTGCCAAGTAGGTCCTCCTCCTTACTTTAACCCTGTCTCTGTTTGTGTTTAGGGTTAGTGCTGCAGATTACCCGGATCACTCCGTGGCGTTTGATAATCTTGCAGTCCTTGCATACAATCTTTACGGATGATCTGACTTTCATTATGATTCTCCTGTATTAACGCTTATTCGTAGGAACAAGCATTATTTGTAACGATATGTAATCCTGCCGCGGGTAAGATCATATGGCGATAACTCGACCTTGACCTTGTCACCTGGCAGTATTCGAATATAATTCATGCGCATCTTGCCGGAACTATGAGCCAGTATTTCGTGGCCATTTTCCAGTTCGACGCGAAACTGTGTATTGGGAAGCGCTTCCTTTACCACACCTTCGACTTCGATAACACCATTTTTTGCCATATGCTTTACCCTTCTACGCTATGCTCAGAATCAGCGGTTCGGTTTCTGTGATCAATATCGTGTGCTCAAAATGGGCGGAGAGCGATGCGTCTGCCACAAAATACTCCCAGCCGTCTTCTCGAACTCTGTTTGTTCCGATATTGACCATCGGTTCTATCGCCAGGGTCATCCCTGCTTGCAGGCGGGGTCCTTTTCCGGCGATGCCGGTATTGGGGATGACAGGTTCCTCGTGCAAGGTCTTGCCTATGCCGTGACCGGTCAAATAGTCGGCAACGTAGTATCCATTTGCCATCACATAAGAGCCGATGGCATAAGAGATGTCACCCACGCGATTGCCAGGCACGGCTTGACTGATACCCAATCGCAAGGATTCACGGGTCACTTCTATCAATCTTTCGGCTGCCCGGTTGATTATGCCAACGGCATAAGTGCGCGCTGCATCGCCATGGTATCCGTCCCTAAAAACTCCGACATCTATCCCCATGATATCTCCTTCCTGCAGAATGTGTTCCGCTCTGGGGATGCCATGGACGATCGCGGAATTGACTGACGTGCAAACTGCCGCCGGATAGGGAGGGAACCCCGGAACCTGATATCCTTTGAAGGATGGCATGGCACCGCGTGAACGGATAAACTCATCAGCAAAGTCATTGATCTGTAGAGTTGATACACCGGGAACTACGATCTCAGCCAAAGCATCGAGCAATTGTCCGACAATTTGGCAACAACTACGGATCATATCAATTTCTTTTGCTGACTTCAAGTAGATCATGTTCATCAACCGCCGCCGCTACGTCCGCGGAGTTTTCCCTTTTTCATGAAACCGTCATAATGGCGCATGGTCAGATGTGATTCTATCTGCTGCAATGTATCCAAAGCCACACCGACAACGATGATCAATCCGGTTCCGCCAAAATAAAAAGGCAGTCCCAATCTGGAACTCATTACTTCGGGCATCAGCGCCACAAAAGCAAAGAAGATCGCTCCTGGCAAAGTGATCCGGACAAGAACCGAATTGATGTATTCAGCTGTTTTCTTACCGGGTTTCTTGCCAGGTATGTGGCCACCATACTTGAGCATATTCTCCGCCATTTCGGTAGGATTGAGCACAATCGCCGTATAGAAATAGGCAAAGAATACGATTAGGAGGACATAGAGAGAGGTGTATAACGCCGCTCCGGGCGATAGCCAGTTTTGAAGAGTTACCCAAAAGCCACCGCTTCTTCCGATCACAGCGGCGATCGTGGCAGGAAACATAATCACTGACTGGGCAAAGATGATCGGTATCACGCCTGCGGTATTGACCCGAAGTGGAATATAAGTACTCTGACCGCCATAAACTTTCCGGCCAACGATACGCTTGGCATATTGAACCGGAATCTTGCGCATGGCTTCGGTCACAAAGATCACCGCAGCGGTGACGGCGATCATGACCATGACCGCCAATCCGGCTTTGAACAGGTATCCTGTATTGGCAATTACGTTTTGAGCCATTAAAATAAACCCCGCCGGATAGCGGGCTATGATGCCGGCAAAAATGATGAGTGATATGCCGTTTCCTATCCCATGCTCGGTGATCTGTTCACCGATCCACATAACGATCATGGTTCCGGTGACCAAAGTGACCAATCCGGTGCCAAAGAACAAGCTGCCCCCGCGAGGGATGACATCGGGCAGTGAAGTCAGCCACACCAGAATACCCACCGCATTAAAAGCTGACAACGCCACGGTTCCATAGCGAGTGATCTGATTCAATTTCTTCTGGCCTTCAGCACCTTCCTTGCGCAATTTTTCAAAATAAGGGACGATACTGCCCAACAATTGGATTACGATCGATGCCGTGATGTATGGCATGATCCCCAAGGCAAATATGGATGCACGCTCAAAATTACCGCCGACGAATAGATCAAGCAATCCAAATAGAGTATTGCCACCTGCTTCTCTGACTCCGGAAAAGAACTCTTTCAACACAGCAACATCGACACCGGGCACGGGTACAAAACTGCCCAGCCTGTATAGAACCAGGAAAAGCGCCGTGAATAGCAGTTTCTTCCGAAGATCGGGTATTCTGAACATATTGGTGATTGTATTTATCAACTTACACTACCTCCGCCTTGCCACCGCATTTCTCAATAATCTCACGCGCTCTTTGGGAAAAAGCGTTTGCTTTGATACTGACGGCTTTGGTGAATTCCTCTTTGACGGCAGCCAGAACTTTGACCTTGTGTTTGCATTTCTGACCCTTGGATGGGATCAAGCCAAGCAATTCAAGTCTCTGGATGTCAAATTCGGTCTCTTCGACGTCGTGCAACTTATTCAGGTTAAGAATACGGTAATGAGTGCGGTGAATATTCTTGAATCCGCGTTTTGGCAAACGCCTTTGAATTGGCATCTGTCCGCCTTCAAACCAAGAAGGTACCTTACCGCCGGCACGGGCTTTCTTGCCCTTGTGGCCACGTCCTGCCTGTTTGCCTTGCCCGGTTCCTTGGCCTTTTCCAAGACGTTTTTTAAATTTCCTTCCGGCAGGTCTGACGAGATTTTGTAGTGTCAACATGCTTATTCTCCCTGCTGGTTATTTATAACCGGCTCTACTTTGAGCATATATGATATTTTGCTGATCATGCCGAGTATCGCAGGACTGTCATCATGGATAACCGATCGACCGATCTTTCCCAGTCCAAGCGCCTGCATGATACGTTTGTGATTCTCTTTACGGTTGATTGTGCTACGGATCTGAGTCACCTTGATCTTCACGTTTCCTCCTGTCCGGTAAGTTGGGCAACCGTCTTGTTTCGTAACTTGGCAATATCATCAATAGTGCGCATGGATTGAAGACCGATTATTGTTGCCTTTACCACGTTACAGGGCGCGTTTGAACCCAATGATTTGCACAGGATGTTTTCTATCCCTGCCACTTCAAAGATAGCCCGGGCAGTTCCACCAGCGATAACGCCGGTACCGGGAGATGCCGGTTTTAACATGACTCGGCTGGCTCCATAACGGGCGATAAATTCGTGTGGGATTGTGCCTTTGACGATTGGAACGTCAAACATCGATTTTGCCGCTTTTTCCTTGGCTTTGCGGATGGCATCGACGATCTCATTTGCCTTGCCGGTGCCAACGCCCACCTTGCCTTTTTTATCTCCGACCACGACGATGGCGCTAAAACTGAAGTTTCTTCCGCCTTTCACCACTTTGGCGACACGTTTGGTCTCCACTATCTTTTCGAATATGCTTGGTTCTTCTTTTTGATACTGATCGTAACTCACTTTACCTCCCGCTTAGAATTCCAGCCCGGACTTACGGGCACCTTCTGCCAGTGCTTTCACTCTGCCATGGTATTTATACCCGGCACGATCAAACGCAACTTTGGTGATTCCGGCAGCCAGGGCTATTTCGCCCAATTTTGCCCCGACCTGAAAACTGATCTCGGTCTTCTTTCCGGGTTCCGCCTGAAATTCTTTGGCTATATTGGACATTGATACCAATGTCTTTCCGTTGAGGTCGTCAATGATCTGAGCGTAAATGTTTTTCAAACTCCGAAACACGACCAGCCGCGGTCTCTCGCTTGTTCCGTGAAGACGCTTGCGGATAGCTGCCCGGCGCTTTTTACGTAGTTTGTTTTTGATTATGTAACTTGCTTTTATCATTGTAACACCTCATTTACTTGGATCCGGCTTTTCCAGCTTTGATTGTGACTGCTTCATTTAGGTATCTGATGCCTTTGCCTTTGTAGTTTTCGGGCGGACGGCAGCGACGGATGTCCGCGGCATATTGTCCAACCAATTGTTTATCAATACCTTTGACGCGAATGATCGCCTGCAGGTCAGTTCGTGTTCCTTTGGAACGCGGAACCGCTTCGGCTTCGACCGTCAGATTCTGGGGAACTTGCAGCATAACGTCATGAGAATAGCCCAGTGACAACCTCAACCATGGTCCCAATCTCTCGGCAGAGTATCCCGTTCCGATCACGTGTAAGGTGATGAGATAACCGTCGGACACACCGGTAACGATATTCTGAAGCAGCGCTCTGGTCAATCCATGACGGGCACGCTGTTCCTTGCTGTCATCAGTTCTCATGACGAGGAGTTGGCCTTCGTTTTGTTCCACGGTAATTCCCGGTAGCAACTGGCAACTTAGTTCTCCCAACGTTCCTTTTATGGTGACCATGGCGTCAACCACAGAAACTGACAGTCCGGGGCTCAGTTTGATGGGTGCTTTTCCAATACGTGACATCTTTATCCCCCTACCAAACTTTGCAGATGTATTCGCCGCCGACGCATTTGATCCTGGCATCGCGGTCAACCATAACGCCCTGACTGGTCGAGATGATTGCACAGCCATTGTTGTTATAAACGCTGGGAAGTTTGTCTGCTTTGACATAGACGCGGCGCCCAGGTTTGGAAATCCTTTGGAGTCCCTGAATGATCGGATCGCCGGCGTTCGTATAGCGTAGATTGACTTTGAGGCGACGGTAATGGATCTTGTGCTCCAGGTCTTTCTCTAAGACTTGGTAATTATTGATAAAGTTCTCATCCGCCAAAATCTTGACGATTGATTCCATCAGCCGGTTATGATTGATCACAACCTGCGTATGTCCGGCACGATATGCATTACGGATCTTGGTTAATGCATCAGCTATCGGATCGCTTACGCTCATTTATTCCTCCACATTATCACCAACTTGCTCTGGTCACGCCAGGGATTTGTCCCTCGGAAGCATATTTACGGAAGCAGAGACGGCACATGCCAAACGCGCGCATATAAGCACGTGGACGTCCGCAGAGCATGCAGCGGTTATATTTTCTGACTTTGAACTTGGGAGTTCTTCTTTGTTTAATAATCAATGATTTCTTCGCCAAGGTATTCTCCTTTATTCCGTCTTCTGGAATGGCATTCCAAGTTCTCTGAGCAATTCCCGACATTCCTCATCGGTTTTTGCCGAGGTTACTATCGTGATATTGAGACCACGGATCATATCAATTTTGTCGTATTCGATCTCTGGAAACACGATCTGTTCCTTGAGTCCCAGGGAATAATTGCCCCGTCCGTCAAACGCATTGACCGGAACACCGCGGAAGTCGCGCATCCGGGGGATCACGATCGAGATCAACCGGTCGATAAACTCATACATGACCTCGTGCCGCAGAGTTACTTTGCATCCGATCGGCATACCTTGACGCAACTTGAAGTTCGATATCGATTTGCGGGCGCGGGTTATGATCGATTTGCGACCTGTCACTCGTTCCAGGTCTTTTACTGCATTATCCAGAAGCGCTTTGTTTTGCGTAGCCGCACCGACACCCATGCTGACCACGATCTTTTCCAGTTTGGGGATCTGATGAGGATTGGTGTAACCGAATCTCTTTTGCATAGCCGGCACGACGTGGGTTTTGTAGTGTTCTTTCACTCGGTTCATCATTTTCTCCGTTACAATTCATCACCGGTCTTTTTGCACACGCGGATGCGTTTTTTTTCGCGGGTAACGACGGCAGGTTTGGTCACCGTATTGAGTTTGTCGCTAAAGATCATCACCTTGGATGCATAGATCGCGGCTTCTTTGCTGACAATACCGCCCTGGGGATTCCGTTGCGATGGTTTGGTATGTTTTTTGATCATGTTTACTTTTTCGACGATGACTTTCTTGTCTTTGGGGAATGCTTTGAGCACCCGTCCCTTTCTTCCTTTGTCATCACCGGAGATCACGACTACGTAGTCACCTTTCTTGATTCTCAATTTGTCTGGCATGATTCCTCCTACAACACTTCCGGAGCCAGCGAGACGATCTTCATAAAGTGATGCTCGCGCAGTTCACGGGCCACCGGACCAAAGATACGGGTACCCTTGGGCTCATGCTTATCATCAATAATCACCGCCGCATTATCCTCAAACCGGATATATGAACCGTCGCTACGACGGACTTCCTTGGCGGTTCGGACGATCACTGCTTTTTCCACGGTTCCTTTTTTTACTTTGCCACCGGGAGAAGCGGATTTGATTGCAACTACGATTATATCCCCAACGGAAGCATATTTCCGTCTGGTGCCGCCCAGCACTTTGATACACATTGCTCTCTTGGCGCCGGAGTTATCGGCGATATTCAATATGGTCTGTGCCTGAATCATCCCACAACCCCTTTATTTCCTTTTATCTACTATTTTGTGCAAAATCCAGTTTTTCCGAGCGCTCATCGGGCGGTACTCCCGGATCTGGACGACGTCGCCGGCTTCTGCTTCGTTATGCTCGTCATGCGCCATGAATTTTTTGTGGCGGCGAACCGTCTTTTTGTATAGCGGGTGAATAAATTGGCGCTCAACTTTGACGACGATGGTCTTTTCATTCTTATTGCTGACGACAATACCCTGTTTAATTAGTTTACGTCCAAGTGCCATTCTTCACCTCACTGACTGACGTTGCTTCAAAATGGTTAACAAGCGAGCGATGTCGCGTTTGACCAAACGGATACGGTCGGGGTTATCGAGCAGATTTTTGGCTTTTTGAAAGCGCAGATTAAAGAGTTCAATGCGCAATTCTTCCATCTTGTGCTGCATATCTTCGACAGATAGTTCGCGAATTTCTTCGGCCCTCATAATTCTACTCCTCCCCGGGCGACCATTCTGGTCTTGATAGGTAATTTGTGTGATGCGAGCCGCATCGCTTCCTTGGCGATTTTGACATCCACACCTTCCAATTCAAATAGGACTCTTCCCGGCTTCACGACGGCTACCCAGTGATCCGGTGCGCCTTTGCCTTTGCCCATACGGGTTTCGGCAGGTTTGCTGGTCACCGGTTTATCCGGGAAAATTCTGATCCAGACCTTACCAATACGTTTCATGTGACGGGTGATCGCAATACGGGCTGATTCAATCTGCCGGCTGGTGATCCAGGCATCTTCCAGGGCGATCAAACCATAATCACCAAAGTTGACATGACATCCAGTCCAAGCCAGACCGCTGCGTCTGCCCTTCATCTGTTTGCGATGTTTTATCTTTTTGGGTGCTAACATTTACATACTCCTCAATTCAGGATGTCGCCCTTGTAGATCCACACCTTGATACCAATCACGCCATAAGTGGTATTGGCTGTAACCACGGCATAATCTATGTCGGCACGGAGGGTGTGAAGCGGCGTCCTGCCTTGTTTATATCGTTCAGTCCGGGCTATCTCAGCGCCTCCAAGACGTCCGGATACTTGGATCTTGATGCCTTGAGCGCCTTCTTTCATTACGTTCAGGATGGCTCGTTTCATTGCCCGACGGAAAGATACCCGCTGTTCCAATTGACGTGCTACTTCCACGCCAACGAGATGTGAATCCAGCCAAGGCCGGTCAATTTGTTCGATATTGATCGAAACCGTGATCGGATTGGCTTTGTTCTTATTGATCAGGACGTTGAGTTCATTGCGCAATTTTTCGATGTCTTCGCCTTTTTTACCGATCACCAGTCCCGGACGGGCAGTGTGGATATCGATATTGATCGAACTGGTCTTTCGGGTGATCTTAACCCGGGAGATCGACTTGTCACTCAGGCGCTTGTGGATATAGTTACGGACAACGATATCTTCCTGGAGAAAATCCACATAGGTGCTACCATTGGCAAACCACACCGATTCAGTTTCCTTGTTGATTCCGAGACGAAGCAGGGTAGGATTGATTTTTTGTCCCATGGTATTCTCCTATTCTATGGTTTGTATCTCGAGGGAGATATGACAGGTTGGTCGATTTATCATATACGCTCTGCCTTGGGCTCGGGGCATATAACGCTTCATTTGCGGACCTATGTCGGCAACTGCTTTGGTGACAAACACCTGTTTCAGATCGATCTTGGGGTCTTTCTGTTGCGCATTGGCGACGGCTGATTGCAGAAGTTTATAGATTACGGTAGCAGCGCGACGACGTGAAAACTTGAGCAAACTCTGTGCCTGATCAACCGGTTTATAACGGATAGTATCGAGCACCAGACGTGCCTTGCGGGCGGAACCGCGAGTAAAACGAAGAGTGGCTTTGGCTTCCATTATTACTCCTATCTGCCCTTTTTCTTCTTTTCTTTATGACCGCGATAGGTTCGGGTGGGCGAGAATTCTCCCAGTTTGTGTCCCACCATGTTTTCCGTTACATAGATCGGCACGAATTTATGACCATTGTGAACCGAAAAAGTATGACCTATGAAGTCGGGCAATATGACTGAACGGCGAGACCAGGTTTTGATGACGGACTTTTTGCCTTCGCTATTGAGATGCTCCACTTTGTGTTCCAAATGGGCGTCAACAAACGGTCCTTTTTTGATTGAACGTGCCATTTATTCTCTCCCCTATTTCTTCTTCGCAGATTTGACGATGTATATGTCGGAATATTTCTTGTGTTTACGGGTCTTGCCGCCTTTTGCCGGCTTACCCCATGGCGAAACAGGATGGCGTCCGCCTGAGGATTTGCCCTCACCGCCACCCATCGGATGATCCACCGGATTCATCACCACACCGCGCACGGTGGGACGGATCCCCAACCAGCGTCTGCGGCCGGCTTTGCCGTATTGGATCAGGTTATGATCAGGATTGCTGACCTGACCGATGGTTGCCATACATTCCTTGCGGATGAGATGTACATCGTTAGACGGCATTTTCACGTGGACGTAATTACCGTCCTTGGCGACCACCTGTCCATAGGCACCGGCGGAGCGGGCGATCTGACCGCCGCGACCTCGCTTGAGTTCGATATTATGCACAAAGGAACCCAACGGAATCTTTTCCAGCGGTAGGGCATTCCCGATCGAAATCTCTGCATCCTGGCCGGAGACGACCTTGGTGCCGACTTCCAGACCATCGGGTGCGATGATGTAGCGTTTTTCACCGTCCATATAATGCAGCAGAGCGATACGCGCAGTGCGATTGGGATCGTATTCGATACTGGCTACTTTGGCCGGAATACCTGATTTATCACGTTTGAAATCGATCACTCGATAATGCCGGCGATGACCACCGCCACGATGGCGGCAAGTGATCCTGCCTTGGTTGTTACGGCCTCCGCTCTTTTTGATCGGCTTCAACAAACTCGTTTCCGGTTCGGTCTTGGTAATTTCTTCAAAGGTGTAACCGGTCTTGAAGCGGAGGGTAGGAATGATCGGTTTGTATTTCTTTATCGCCATTTCTTCACCTCTTTATACTTCAAAATCGGCAATCTTATCGCCTTCGCGAAGCGTTACGATCGCCTTTTTCCAATCCGGACGCTTTCCGGAGTAGCGTCCCAATCTCTTGGGCTTACCGATTAAACGAATGGTATTGATACTGCGTACCTTGACCGAAAAGATCGATTCGATGGCTTTTTTGATCTCGATCTTATTGGCATTGATGCTGACCTTGAAAGTATAAGTATTGTTTCTTTGCATTTGCTGACCGGTTTTTTCCGTGATCAACGGAGCGATTAGGATTTGACGCGGATGTATCATGATCCGAATACCTCCTCGATTTTTTTCAGAGCGTCGCCGGTGAGGATGATGTAACTGCTGTTCAATATCTCATACGCATACAGCCCATCTGCTCTGTCGGTGATCACATCGGGGATATTGGAGAAGGATTTGACTGTGGGTTTGTGATGTCCTTCCGTAACCACCAGTTTCCGTCCGCGTCCCGGAACGATCTTGTTCAACAGATCGATCGCCTGTTTGGTATTCGGCTGGTCAAACTGCATCTGATCCACGATAAAGATCCTGCCATCGCGGGCGCGATCGGTCAACGCCACTTGCAGAGCCCGGCGCTTCATCCCTTTGGGGATTTTGCGATACCAGTCCTTGGGGAAGATCGCAAATGCCTTTCCGCCGTGAACGCGGACGCAAGTGCGCTTGGTGCCTACCCGCGCATTACCCGTTCCCTTTTGTTTAAAGAGTTTACGAGTGCTGCCCGCAGTCATGGAACGGCTCTTTTTTTGCACCGTCCCCTGACGCTGATTGGCTTGATACATGGTCACAACCTGATGCAGCAACGCATTGGGAGAGTCAACGTCAACTTCGAATATGCAGTCCGGGAGAACCACTTCATCTATTCTGTCGCCGTAGGAATTAAACTTCATTGCTATTGCCATTGTATGCTCCCGTCCTATTGTTCTTTCTGTAATGTTACAAGTGAATTGCGATGACCGGGCACGGCGCCTTTGATCAGGATCAAACCCTTCTCGGCATCAATCCGGACAATTTTGAGGTGCTTGATCGTGACCTGGGCATTACCATGCTGTCCCGCCATCTTCATACCCTTGAAGATACGTGAGGGCTGAGCGCATTGCCCGACCGATCCGGGACCGCGAAATGACTCGTGAACGCCATGTGACTGCTGAAAGCCGGAAAAACCATGACGCTTGATGACGCCGGTAAAACCGCGTCCCTTGGATTTGCTGGTGACGCTTACCTTGTCGCTCAGATCAAAAAAGTCGGCTTTGATCTCATCGCCTTCGTTGATGCTCTCGATCGATTGACCGCTACCGGGACGGAATTCGCGCAAAAAGCGGAATACCGGGCTGCTTTTTTTCTCAAACAACACCCGCATCGGCTTTTTCGCTCGCTTGACTGGCATGTCTTCATAACCTAGTTGCAACGCTTCATAACCATGACTACCCACAGTTTTTTTGCTCACCACGCGGCAGGGTCCGGCTTGGATCACCGTTACCGGTGTAACTTTGCCGTTCTCGTCAAAGACCTGGGTCATACCGATTTTCTTTCCTATGATCCCCAACATCGCTAACTCCTGGTATTGGCTTTGATCTCCGCATGGACGCCCGCCTGCAAGACCATTTTCTTCAATTGGTTCGTCGTCTGCTGAGTGGGATTGATGATATCGATCAATCGCTTGTGAACCAGCATCTGGAATTGGTCTTGACTCTTCTTGTCCGCATGCGGGGAACGGAGAACGGTATAAAGCGTCCTCTCCGACGGCAAAGGAACGGGACCAATGATCTTCGCGCCGGTATTGCGGGTGCTGTTGATGATATCCGCAACCGCCTGATCCAATAATCGATGATCATAGGCCTTCAACTTGATTCGGATACGATTTTCCTGCTTACTCACAGGCACCTCCACTTTCTTGACAAAAAAACGCCGCCGCAAATGAACGCAACTCAAGCCCGAACGGTGCTGGCCGTCCCAGATGGGAGCGCTCTTTGCTGCTCATTGTTGTTGGCATTGCTTGGCAGAATATCCCTATTCCACCACGACGACACCCACTACGAGTGTCTCGTAAGAAGCGAAACATTGTTCCTCCTAAAGAACTATAAGTCCCTGCAACTCTTAGGACTTGTGCTATACGTTTCAAGCGTATTCAACGGTGTGAGACGCCATCTTTTAAAACACCCTTTTTCTGTCAATACTTTTCTGCCTGCTTTGGAATAACGGATGGTATTGCTTTTGCACGATCTCAATATCTGATGATCCCAATATGTGCAATGATCTCTGATATTGAAGCCAAGCTGCTCCTCCATCTGATAATCCGAGAGCCCATATCAAGACTGGATCAGCATGATCCGAAGCATCACTTCCGCCGAAAAGGCATCCCTGCCGACAACCGAAGTCCTTCTGATCTCAACTTTGCCGAGGATTCTGTTGACCCTCTTCCAGTTTATCAGCAGCTCTATGTCCTTGAGAAAGTGCTTGCGGCTTGCCAGGTGATTGACAATCTCCTGATCGGCGGTGGTTATGGTTAGTTTTTCCTTGCTGAGTTCTTGTGTGATAATGAAACTACATTAGAGATTGCAAGTGATTTGTCATGAATTATTGAGTGGGATATACCTAACCCAAAAACGTCCTCAAGTACCTATGAAGAAAGGGTAGAACATTGCTCCTATCCCTATTACGGTGATAATAAAGATCAGATAACGGTAAAAGCAGTTGCGTATAGGGGTGGTTGGCGAAAAAGCATGCAGCAGTTAAGATAATAAGAATAGAAGACCATAAATATTTCAAACCCATGATCTAGAAAAGGGGTGGTAGAGAATCCCTATTCCATTTCTAAACGCATCATCATCCTGTTTTGGAAGATGACGAAATAAATAAATGATTTGACAAAACTAAACGGCTACGATAGGCTGAGCCCGAATACGTTACAAGGAGTATGAATGTTTGAAATCAACCATATTCACAAAGGCGATTGTATTGAGCTTATGTCAAAAATGCCGTCAGAATGTATTGACCTCATTTTTGCTGATCCCCCATACAATTTGCAACTTAATGGAGAGTTGACAAGACCAAACCAAACCATTGTAGATGCGGTAAATGATGAATGGGATAAGTTTGATTCTATGGATGATTACGATACATTTAGTAGAGCTTGGCTAACCGAATGCTACCGTATTATGAAGCCCAATGCATCTTTTTGGGTAATCGGTACATATCATAACATCTTCCGGATTGGGTCTATTATGCAGAATTTAGGTTTCTGGATACTAAACGACATTGTATGGATCAAGACAAATCCCATGCCCAATTTTAAAGGCACAAGATTTAACAATGCTCATGAAACGCTGATTTGGGCATGCAAGGACAAAACAGCTAAAGTAACGTTCAATTATCATTCTATGAAGATAATGAACGATGACCATCAAATGCGTAGTGATTGGGTGATTCCAATATGTAGTGGTACTGAGCGCTTAAGAGGATCCGACGGTAAAAAGATTCACTCTACCCAGAAACCAGTAGAGTTGTTGTTTCGGGTAATACTATCCACGTCAAAGCCCGGGGATTTGGTGCTTGATCCATTCATGGGCTCTGGCACAACCGGAGCAGTAGCAAAAAGACTCGGCAGAAACTTCCTTGGGTTTGAGAAAGATGAAACATACATAGAACATGCAAATAGACGCATAAGTCACGTTGTTAAGCTCCCTGATCATATAGTCTCCATAAAGGAGTTTAATAAAAAACCTAACGTAAGCTTTGGCAATTTAATCGAAAAGGGGTTGATAAAGATTGGCTCTGAGTTGGTCTCAAAGGATGGAAAACATCGGGCTCTAGTATATGCGGACGGAAGTATTGAAGCGGAAGGAATCTTTGGATCAATCCACAAAGTAAGTGCAAAACTAATTAATCGCGAGAACAACAATGGATGGTCGTACTGGTATTATGAAACAAATGGGATTAAACAACTAATTGACGAGTATCGTTACATCTATGAAGAGAAATATTTGAAACACGCTGATTAGGAGATGATGAACATGGATTATCAAGAAGTAGAAACTCTTCTGAATAGGGAAGTATTCGGAAACTCAAAGTCAGATCTGTTAATAAAACTGGCCACATATCCCGAGAGGTATATAGGACTCTTTAGACCATCGAAGCCACAAGGTAAGATATTGCAGAATTTATTACAATCGCATGAGATACGCTTCGGTGACACTATGGAAAAAATTTTTGAAAAGTATTTTCAATTGGCTGAGTTTGAGATTTTAACAAATGACTTCAATGGGAATGTTGAAGATCACAGCCTGAGATTGGACTTTTATATGAAGCGGAATGGTAGTACCTACTTCATCGAGCAAAAGATTCGCGACGATCATGATTCAACAAAGAAAAGAGGGCAAGTACGTAATTTCAACGAAAAACTGGATTTGATTATTGAAAAGCGTGGAGATACTAATCTTATAGCAATTCTTTTCTTCGTCGATCCATCTTTCAAGAAGAATAAAAATTTCTACGATGATCATGTAACAAAAGTGAAAGCTGATTATGAGATACAAGCCTATACCTGCTATGGGAGCGAGCTGTTCGATCTACTTTCTATCAATGATAAATGGGATGAACTACTGGATCATTTAAGACAATGGAAATCAAACATATTGGACATTCCGGAGATTAATTTCGAAAGTGACATAAATGACACATTAGTGCAGTTCAGCAATCTAAAACCGAAAGATTACTTAGGACTATTCTCGACGCCCGAACTAAAGGAATTCCTCCACGTGTTGTTTCCCAATGGTTCGATATTCCCCATTTTAATAAAGCAGTTACAACAAAAAGATCTCAGAGTGTACGCAAATATAATTCA
>CAYZZE010000041.1:0-18805 GCA_964482845.1 uncultured Candidatus Cloacimonadota bacterium | reverse complement strand
ACATTTGTTTATGACATCTGGGCAAACGTGCTGGGTGCCGGATAAATCCGGTGTTACCGATTATTCAACGGTCTTATCCAGTATGTGCAACGCGCTTTATAAGCGTTAATTCAATACCTGAGCGTCAGTTTACCCTCGACAATATCAAGAGTGACCGCCTGCTCGGAGCTGATCTCATTGAGCAGTATCCTGGTTGCCAGATAATCCTCTATTTCCCTTTGGATCAATCGTTTCAATGGTCTGGCGCCAAATTGGGGATCGTATCCATGGACAGCGATATGGTCAACCAAGGCATCAGTGTATTTGAGGCGGATGTTTTGCGCCGCCAGACGAGATAATAAGAGGTCAAGCTGCAGTTGGACAATGCGATGCACATGCGCGCGATCCAACCGGTGAAAGATGATCATGTCATCAAGACGGTTGAGAAATTCGGGGCGGAAGTATTGCTGCAGGATTGCGGATAATTCGGGCTTGAGCGTCTCGGGATCGGCATCACCGGCATCAAATATGACCTGCGATCCGATATTGGAGGTCATGATTATCACACTGTTGCGAAAGTCCAATGTGCGCCCCTTGCCGTCGGTGAGGCGCCCGTCATCCAGGATCTGGAGCAGGACGTTGAAAACGTCTCCGTGCGCCTTTTCGATCTCATCAAAAAGAATGACACAATAAGGACGCCGGCGAACCGCCTCGGTCAGGTACCCCCCCTGCTCATAACCCACATAACCCGGAGGCGCACCGATGAGTCGGGCGACTGAATGCTTTTCCATAAATTCGGACATATCCAGCCGGATGAGCGCTTTGTCCGAATCAAAGAGGAAAGCGGCAAGCGTCTTGGCAAGTTCAGTCTTACCCACCCCGGTCGGTCCCAGGAAGAGAAATGAGCCGATCGGGCGGTTGCCTTCTGATAAACCACTGCGGGAACGGCGGATGGCATTGGAAAGTGCCTTGATGCCATCTTCCTGACCAATGACCCGTCGGCTCAGGATGTCCTCCATCTCGATGAGTTTGCGGATCTCGCTCTGCATCAATTTGCTAACGGGGATATTTGTCCACTTGGAGACGATCTCGGCGATCATTTCATCATCCACTTGTTCCTTCAGTAATTGCTGCGAATCGTGCGTTTTCTTCATCCTGGCGGTGATCTCGGAGAGTTGTTTATCCTTTTCCACCAAAGTGCCATAACGGATCTGGGCGGTCTTTTCATAGTCGCCGCGACGCTCAGCGCGTTCCGCCTCGGCTTTGTAATTATCAATTTCTTCCTTGAGGGTGCGGATCTGTTCCAATATCCGTTTTTCATTTTCCCATTGCAAACGCAGTGTATTGCGCTGCTCGGTCAAGGCTGCGGCCTCGGCTTGAACCTTATCCAGCCGCTGAGCGCTGAGCGAGTCCTTTTCCTTTTCCAATGACAGCCGTTCTATCTCCAATTGGCGGAGTTTGCGTTCCACTTCGTCTAATTCGACCGGCATCGAATCGATCTCCATCCGGAGTTGGGCACAAGCCTCATCGATCAGATCAATCGCCTTGTCAGGAAGAAAACGGTCGGCAATATAACGATTGGACATCACGGCAGCGGCGACAAGTGCATTATCCGTGATCTGGACGCCGTGATGAACCTCATACTTCTCGCGAATCCCGCGCAGGATGGATATACTGTCCTCCACCGAGGGCTCCAGCACCATGACCGGTTGGAAACGGCGCTCCAATGCGGGGTCTTTCTCGATGTGCTTGCGGAATTCATCGATGGTCGTTGCGCCGATGCAATGCAGAGACCCCCGCGCCAAAGCGGGCTTCAACATGTTGGACGCGTCCACTGCACCCTCGGCTGCGCCCGCTCCCACAACCGTATGGATCTCATCGATAAAAAGGATGATCCTGCCGTCCGATCTCTCCACCTCCTGCAATACCGCCTTCAAACGCTCCTCAAATTCGCCGCGGAATTTCGCTCCTGCCAATAAAGCCGCCATATCCAGCTCCACGATCTCCTTGTCCTTCAGGTTCTCCGGAACGTCACGGGCGATGATCCGACGCGCTAATCCCTCCGCGATCGCCGTTTTCCCCACTCCGGGATCGCCAATCAAAATGGGATTGTTCTTGCGGCGACGCGAAAGGATCTGAACCGTCCGACGGATCTCATCGTCCCGACCGATCACCGGATCAAGTTTCTCCTGCCGTGCCAGCCGTGTAAGATTGCGGGCATACTTGTCCAGCGCTTGATATTTCGATTCCGGATCCTGATCGGTGACCCGCTGGTTGCCTCGCAGTTCCTTTAGCGCAACCAGTATCCGGTTGGGATCGATCTGATGACGTTTGAGGATTGCCGCGGCTTCCCTGCCTTTCTGAACAAGTGCGGTAAGTAAATGCTCCAAACTGATATAGTCGTCCTGCAGTCGATCGGCTTCCTTCTCCGCTTGGTGTAATATATCCAAAACGTTCTGAGAGAGATACACTTGCGAAGTACCGCTGACCCTCGGTAATTTTTTAAGCGATTGGTCAAGCCCCCGCCTTAGTTCATCAACTACCACCTCCAGTTTTAACAAAACCGGACGCACCAATCCTTCCTCCATTTCCAACATGGCTCCCAGAAGATGCAGATCCGTGATCTCCTGGTGACCATATTCCACTGCCAGTGACTGCATCCGCTGCAGCGCTTCCTGTGACTTGAGCGTAAAACGTTGTGTATTCATAGTCCTATCCTATGGAACATAAGATAACCGTACCCTTGGATCTGTCAAGTACAACATTAGCAGTCATAGCGCGCGACTGCTTATATTTGCCTCGGGCGATGATCTTTTTTTAAGGGAAGTTGATCTGGATGTCTTTGACGTCAGGGTATTTCTGCAGGTGTTCTCTGATCTCATCGGCTACGTTGTCGCGCCACTGATCAAAGGATGGGATATTGAGGTCGATCATAACTTCGCCATTGATAAAACCGACATATTTTACCATCTTGAGCGTCACGATATCCTCTCCGACCTTGGGATATATGATCTTTTTAAGTTCGTCGATGATGGTCTGTTTGGTAAAATCGGGTACATCCTTGAGGCCATGGGCGACCTCGTAGTTTGAGATGGCTGATTGCAAAGTGTCGGCAGCCAGAACCGAGCAGTGAACTTTGACGGGAGGCAATCCGTCCAGTGCTTCCATGGCATCGCGCCAGGTGATATTCTTTGCCTCTTTGAGCGTCTTGCCCTTTGCCAGATCGGTGATAATGGAGGCAGTGGCAATATTGGAAGCGCAACCATAGGACAGGAAACTGATATCATCGATGGTCTGCGTTTCTTTGTTGACCTTGATATAGACCGTTACCTGGTCGCCACATGCGGGGCTACCTTCGGTGGCATAGGCATCGGGATTGTCCATTTTGCCCACGTTGTGGGGGTGCATGAAGTGATCGAGGACTTTCTGTGAATATTGCATTTATCTCTCCTTGGATGAGAGAGCTTGATAGAGTGGACTGCGTGAGCGCAGTACGCGCGTGATGGCGGCCAGTTTTTCCACCACCCGATCAATCTGTTCCCTGGTCGTGTAGCGGCTAAGGGTAAACTTGATGGACCCATGGGACTGGACGTGATTCTTGCCGATCGCCATCAGGATGTAGTTTGGTTGTAGTCCCTGAGAGGCACAGGCACTGCCGGTGGCAACGGTGATCCCTTCCAGATCGAGCATCAAGGCGATCGCCTCGCCTTCAATATAATCGATGGATACATTGATGTTATGCCCTGCGCGCCGCCTCTCCCGCGCTCCATTGAGTTCGATGTGGTCAATGCTGCTTTCCAATCCGTCCAGAAGATATTGGGATAGATCATAGAGGTGGTCGATCTGCCTATCCAGATCGCTGAAGATCATCTCCGTCGCCCTGGCCAATCCGGCGATAAGAGCGACACTGATACCTCCGGTCTGGAGATTGTCGATCCTTCTCACTCCGTGGATGACCTGACCGACTTTTGTCCCCTTATTGACGAATAAAAAACCGATTCCTTGCGGAGCATGGATCTTGTGTCCGCTAACCGCCATCGTATCTATGCCCAGTTCAACGACATCCAGTTTCATCTTGGCGTACGCCTGTCCAGCATCCACGTGAAAGTAGATTTTATGATCCGCATCCGCCAGTATTTTGCCATATTCCGCCAAGGGCTGGATTGTGCCTACCACGTGGTTGACCGCAGTGGTCATAAAGAGGATGGTATCTGGTCGGATGGCTTTCCTGAGTTCATCCGGAGAGACGTATGCCTCACCATCCGCAGCCAGATATGTAACTTCAAAGCCGGTATTCTCAAAGTGAGCGGCATTGGTGAGCAGATCAGGATAATCCACCACTGAACAGATGATATGTCTGCCTTGGGAGACATTGGCGGATACAATTCCTTTGATGGCTATATTATTCGCCAGCGTTCCACCGGAAGTGAAATGGATCTCCGCTGCCTGGGCATTGATGGTTTTGGCAATAATCGAACGGAACTCATCCAGAACGGCGTTGATCCTTTCTCCGGTGGAGACAAACGATGCGGGATACCAGAATTCCTCCGTCAAGAAGGGTTGCATCGCCGCCAGAACTTCCGGGGCCGGTTGAGTGGTGACGCAGTTATCAAGGTAGATGCGTTGATCAAACATATGCTTTCTCCTTTTGATTTACCTGCCCCGAGATGTCATGCAGGGAAAATGTCTTGAGCAGAGCATCAATCTGGTCGCCCACCACATTCCAGAAGCCGGAGAGGTGACAGTCCTGTCCCAGGCAAAAATCTTGGTTGCGGTTGCCGCAGCGCATTTCCCAAGATGTGTCATTTACCGCCTTGACCACGTCATAGAGTTTGATGACCAATGGATCCAGCTTGAGGATATAACCTCCCTTCGAACCGGTCGTGCTCTCGATCAATCCGGCGGATTTGAGTTTTGCCAGCAAGTGCTCCACATATTTCTTGGGCAGATGCTGCACCTCGCTGATCTGTCTCACAGACACCGGCTCATTATCGCTCTTTATCATTTCGAGCAAAGCCCTGATGGCATATTCGGTTCGCGTATTGATGGGCATAAAAAATCTCCTTTCTAATTACATACTATTTGCGTATGATATTTTGGCAAGCAGAATTTTGAGACCGGTAGCAGAAAATAATCGATTGACAAAAAACGCCATGACGCAGGACGATGCGGATCACGCTTGTATTAAACGCTATACAATGAGGAGAAGCCATGTTTTTGACTGATGCTCAATTGCGCTCGGAATTGCGGCGCTGCGAATTTTGTGAGGAAAAACCCTGCAAAGTTGCTTGTCCTTGTGATTGTTCTCCGGCTGATTTTATCATGGCCGCACGAGGTGGAAGACCTTCTGATTTCAAACGTTCCGCTGGGATGATCTTGGCGAGCAATCCCTTGGGAGGAGTTTGTGGAGCGGTCTGTCCCGATTATCATTGCCAGCGGGCATGCTCACGTGAATTATTTGACACCCCGATCAACATTCCTGCCGTGCAAGCGACCATCATCCGCAAAGCGAAGCAGACGGGATCAAAGCCGGAATTTGACCATCCGCAGCCCAATGGAAAGCGCGTGGGGATAATCGGCGGCGGACCGGCAGGTATCGCCTGTGCCGTCACTCTGATGCAAAAAGGTTATACCGCAGAGGTTTATGACTCCGATGCCGGTGGCGGTATGTGTAATCTCATCCCCGATGAGCGTCTGGACAAAAACACTCTGACTACCGATCTGGAATACCTTGCCGAGACCTTTGGCATCAAACTCATCAACCAGAAGATCAATGACCCCGATGAACTCAAAGACCGAAACTATGATGCCATCGTCATCGCTTGTGGTCTGGATCAACCCATCCATCTTGACATTCCGGGAGACGAATATGCCCTTTATGGTTTTGACGTGCTACGCCATCCGGAACGCCATGACTTCCACGGCAAGCGCATTGCCCTTGTGGGGGGCGCCATTGCTGCCGATCAGGCATTGACGGCAGCCCTTGGCGGCGCTGGTCATGTCGAGATGATCACTCTGGAGTCATATTCGGAGATGCCTATGACCGAGCCGGAAAAGCGCGGACTGATCAAAGCCGGGGTTCACTTTACCCACCGCATGCGGATCAGCGAGATTGTGCATGAGCGGGGCAAGGTGACCGGCATCAAGGTCAAACCGGTTTTCCTGCCTGCCGGCGAGACCTTCCATCCATCCAGGATAAGAGATGAGGAAGGCAGCACGGAATTTTTTCGTCCATTTGACATGGTCATCATCGCCATCGGCAACCGCCCTTCCATCCGGACAAGTGATGATCGTTATTATCGTTGCGGAGATATGGCCAATGGTCCCACCACCGTGGTGGAAGCGGTCGCATCAGGAAAGAATACTGCTTTGCAGATCGTTGCCGAGGGCGAGCCGGAATTTGCCCCCACCGCCCAGAAATCGACCAAAAGCCATCATCCGGTCTGGGGCTTCAAACGTCTGCCGGTGTCTTTGATCACGGATTTCTTCGGACGCGGGATCATCTCTCCCTTCCTGCTTTCGGCAGCACCACCCACCGATGGATATGAACAAATGAAATTGGCTTATGAAGCCGGTTGGGCTGGTGGAGTGATGAAAACCGCCTTTGATGACCTGCCCATCCACATCCCCGGCGAATATATGTTCGTCTTTGATCCGCTCACTTATGCCAACTGCGACAACGTCTCCGAGCATCCACTGGACAGGGTTTGCGGGGAGATCAAGCGCCTAATCGAGGAATATCCCGATCGATTGACCATGGCGTCCACCGGTGGTCCGGTTACCGGAAATGATGACGCAGACAAAAGGGTGTGGCAATCAAACACCCGCAAACTGGAATCCGCCGGTGCAATGGGCATCGAATACAGTTTATCCTGTCCCCAGGGCGGTGATGGCACGCATGGCGATATCGTTGCTCAAAGTGCCGAATTGACCGCCAGAATCATTGATTGGGTGATGGAGATCAGCGATCCCGAGATCCCCAAACTCTTCAAACTCACCGGAGCGGTCACAGCCATCGTGCCGATCATCAATGCCGTCAAATCCGTTTTTGACCGATATCCCGGCAAGAAAGCCGGTATCACGCTTGCCAATACCTACCCTTGTCTGGCCTTTCGCGAACGCGAGCAGGGCTGGGACGAGGGGATCATCGCCGGCATGTCCGGTGCCGGAGTGCTGCCCATCAGTTATCTGACTCTGGCACGTGCGGGCGGAAGTGGCGTGTATATCTCCGGTAACGGCGGAGCGATGGACTATCGGGCGGCTGCCAATTTCCTCGCTCTGGGAGCGGGAAGCGTCCAATTCTGCACCATTGCCGAGAGATATGGACTGGGCATCATCGACGAACTCCAGTCCGGTCTCAGTTACTGTCTGGAAGCCAAGGGCTTACGATCGGTAAGTGAACTGATCGGCATCGCCCAACCGCAGCCGGTCACCGACTTTATGGATCTGCCGCCCAAGAGCAAGAGTTCCACTTTGGACAAAGACCTCTGCGTCCATTGCGGCAATTGCACGCGCTGTCCCTATCTCGCCATTGAACTCGACGCAGACCAATTACCTCGCATCGACCGCGAAAAGTGCGTTGGCTGTTCGCTGTGCGTCCAGAATTGCTTTGCCGGCGCATTATATATGAGTCCGGATGAAGAATAGCCGATTTTACCTTGACGGCGGTTTCAATCCTCCGCTGAATCAAATCTTAACCGCTCGGGCGTATGACGGTCGGAGACTTCGGAATAAACGACCGTAGAAAGGGAGAATCGATGATCAGAGTTCTCTTTGTATGTCTTTACAATTCCGCCCGCAGCCAAATGGCGGAAGAACTCCTCCGCAAGGAAATGGGCGATAACGTCCTGGTCGAAAGCGCCGGATTGGAACCGGGAACGCTCAATCCCACCGTAGTCGAATTGCTGCGGGAAGAAGGCATTGACATCTCCGAAAAGCCGACCCGCAGCGTCTTTGACCTAGTCCGCAAAGGAAGGACATATACCTTCGTCATCACCGTCTGTGACGAGTCCGCCAGCGAACGTTGCCCCATCTTTCCGGGGATGGTTCAACGCCAGCATTGGAGTTTTCCCGATCCCTCCGGATTCACCGGATCCGACCGTAAGGAACATACCAGGGTCATCCTGGAGATGATCCGCATCACCATCAAGGAATTCGCCGCTGAACTATGGCGCCTGTTACACGCCAATTCGGCGCCACATTGAATGTCAGCGCAGGTTTACAACCCTAATTTTCCGTTGACATTTCCCTGTATCCCGAACAATTCTTCCGCTTGCCGCATGGCGTCGGAGCGTATGATTTGACCCTGCCTCCGCCCGGTCGAATCCCCGGCAGATCAATATCATTACCGCGCTCTGACCGTAGCCGGAGCAGGATGCTTCTCCTGTGTCTCCCCTGCTTCATAACCTTAGTATAACCTTACGGTCGTAAGGTTATACTAAGGTTATACTAAGGTTATCAAGCAGGGAAGAAGCAATAAACGCGAGTTATCTACATTAAATGATAGTCCGATGGATGCCTGGTAAGCGATATAATGCTACGGGAGAACACATTGAGATAACCGGATGTCATTCCAACGCTGTAAGTGATTTGTATCCATCGCATACATGCACGTAATTTGGAAGAATAGTTGCATGCTAAAAAACCCCCCGGTCTGAGATAGTTTAGGAAAATGTGGCAGGATTGGGTGGAAGAAGTAAGTAATATGTGCAGAGCATTGATCCGGCAAGTGGCGGCGTTTGCCCCGCTGTCACGCATACCGGTATCGATATCGCCCTTACGAGGTATATGAGAATGGAAAAAGTGAGGATAACCGAACTGGCGATCAGCGACAACGGGTTCATCTTCGATCCCGGCACTGGATACAGTTACACGGCTAATGAAACGGGCTTTTTGCTGTTGAGAATGCTGCAATCCGGGATGGACAAAGCGGCGATCCGGCGGCAGTTTTTGGAAGAATACGAGACGACGGTTGATCATTTTGACAGTGATTATGAGCATTTTGTCCTGTTCTTGCGGACACTGAACCTGATCGAAGAAAACGGAGACGAGTCCGATGCAGCCGGATCTGAGCAAACTTGATATCTGCATAGCGGTCACCGGACTCAAAACCGGGGACAATCCCCAGCCGGGAGTGCCGGTGATCCGCAGCATACGCAATGCGGGATTTGGCGGCAAGATCATCGGACTGGTGTATGATTCATTGGAATCAGGCATTTATGTCGATGGCTTGGCGGACGAGATCTATCAGATCCCCTATCCCTCTGCCGGCGCCGAATCCTTTCTTTCCCGCCTTGATTATATCCGGAACCGCAGTCCGATCGATGTCATAATCCCCACGCTGGATGCGGAGATCATTACCTATATCCGGTTGCGCAAGGAACTGGAAAAGCGGAATATACACAGTTTTCTGCCGGATGAGGAGCATTACCTTTTGCGTGATAAGACGCGTCTGGCGACCTATTTCCCGGACAAAGGGATCCAGGTGCCTCAAACCATCCTGCTTACCGAAGCGGCACAAATCCACCACATGGCGCAGATGATGCCCTATCCCGTCTTCATCAAAGGCAGATATTATGAAGCGTTCAAGGCAAATGACGCCCATGAAGCGCTCAAGCATTTTGAGGATATCAGCAGCCGCTGGGGTTTGCCTATCATCGCTCAACGCATCATCCAGGGCGATGAGTTCAACGTGGTGATCATCGGAGACGGCAAGGGTGGCATGATCGGAATGGTGCCGCAGCGTAAATTGGTCATCACTGACAAAGGCAAAGGATTTGGCGGCGTCGTGGTAAAAAACCCCGGTTTGGACCGATTTGCTGCCGATCTGATGCGCAATCTGCGCTGGCGCGGGGCGTGCGAACTGGAAATCATCAAGGGCTTGGACAATGTGTTTTACCTGATCGAGATCAATCCTCGCTTTCCGGCATGGGTGCGTTTGGCGGAAGGCGCCGGACAAAACCAGCCGGCGGCTTTGGTGATGCTGGCTTTGGGAATGGCAATTGACGCATTGCCTCCCTATAAACCGGGGACGCTGTTTATCCGGCACGCCGAGGATATCATCTCCGATATCCAGGTGATGGGCGAGATCTCCGCCCGGGCTGAACTTTTCAAAACCACGGCTCCAGATCGAAATAACGCTATCAATGATGCCCTGGCGAAGCAGGATAGCACCACAACCACAAGGAAACCGGATCCTGAGATGGGATCCAAGTAAATGAGCGTGTTCATGAAAAAGAACTACACCGCACCTTATATCGAACGCAATACATCGGGCTCGACCAATAAATTTGCCCACCGTAGCGTCTTATCTTACGTTGACAATATCGATCACGTGCCGGTCGCAACGCTGATCCGCAGACATGGCTCGCCGCTTTTTGTCTTTTCGGAACGACAGATCCGCCGGACTTACCGTCACCTGACCGATATCATTCAGATGCATTATCCCAATTCGGAGATCTCCTGGTCTTACAAAACCAATTACCTCGGCGCCGTCTGTAGCATCTATCATCAGGAAGGCGCCAGGGCGGAAGTGGTCTCCGGCATGGAATATGAGATGGCAAGACGGTTGGGAGTGGAAGGAAAAAACATCATCTTCAATGGACCGGGCAAGAGGCGAAGCGAGATCATCACCGCCATCAATGACGGCGCTCGTATCCATATCGATCACCTGGAGGAACTCTACCTGATCGAGAAAGTGGCGGAAGAAACCGGCGTAATCCCCGAAGTGGCGATCAGGGTCAATATGGACACCGGCATCTATCCGATGTGGACGCGCTTTGGCTTCAATTATGAGAATGGCGAGGCGTTGCGCACCGTGCAGCGTCTGGTGGCAGGCAAGAGGATGAGACTGGTCGGCTTGCATGTCCATCAGGGAACTTTTATTCTCGATGCCTTTTCCTTTTATTGGGTGGCAAATAAACTGCTGGCACTGGCACAAGAAATCAAGGAACGCTTTGACATTGTGGTGGATTACATTGATGTGGGCGGTGGTTTTGCCTCCCAGAATACGCTGCACGCACAATATACTCCGGGCGAATATGCCACACCCACTTATGACCAGTATGCCATCGCCATCGGCAATGCCTTCAACGAATCGCGCTTTGCCCGTGATCATGCGCCGCGTCTGATCCTGGAAACGGGAAGGGTCTTGATAGATGAGGCGGGTTATCTGATTAGCAGCGTCCTGGGCAGAAAGAATCTGCCTTCCGGCGAGAGAGCGGTGATCCTTGATGCCGGGGTGAATATCAATATCACTGCTTGGTGGTATAAACAGAAGGTGAAGCCGACACGTCCCTTTGCCGGCTCTTATCAGAATACCGTGTTCTATGGTCCCTTGTGCATGAATATCGATCTTATCCGCCCGGCGATGCCATTTCCCGATCTTCAACCCGGAGACGCCGTGGTCATCGCTCCCGTGGGGGCATACAACGTCACCCAATGGATGCAGTTCATCGAATACCGTCCCAATGTAGTTCTGGTCAATGAGACAGGCGCGGTGGACGTGATCCGTGAGCGGGAAACGATCAAAGATGTGATCAACCGCGAACATATCCCGGAGCATCTGATCAGGATATGAACGGCAAGCAGATGATCAGTGCTGTAGGAGGAATGGTATTATCCATCCCGCGTTCCTATGCCACCGTAGTTTTCTCCGATAGTGTGGGCGTGGGTCTGCTGCTGCTGTGCTTGAGCATGATCTCGCCGATCATTGGTTTGTCAGGGATCCTGGGAGTGGTGGTCGCCATCCTGTTCGCGCGTCTGATCGGTTATGAGAACTGGGATAATGCCTCGGGAGTCCTGTCATTCAATAGTTTACTGCTCTCGTGGGCGGTGGCGTATTATTATCCTCTGAGCCGCGTGGTCGCTTATCCCGGTGAATTGTTTGTCATCATCGCAGTCTTGGCAGTAACGGCTCAACTACTGTATATCGTGCTATCGCACTGGACTCAGAGTGCTTTCAAGATGCCGTCGATGAGTTTGTCATTTTCGCTATTGGCGCTGGTCATGTGGTATTATTTTGCCAGAACGGGTATGCTGGCTGGCGAGATGGGAGGCAAGCCGCTTCTGTATCAGGTGCCGTTGTCCCTGCCGCAGTATTGGGAACAGTATTTTATTAGTTTGGGCAGCATTTTCTTCAGTCCCTATGCGATCAGCGGGATCATTATCGCCATGGTGTTGCTGCTGATCTCCCGATTGGGCTTTGGCCTGTCTCTTCTCGGCTGGACATTGTGTTTTTATCTTACTCAGATATGGGGTTCGGACAGCGCTAACGGGATGTATTATCCGGGCTTCAATGTCGTCCTAGCAGTATTGGCGGTGGGCGGCATCTTTCTCCTCCCGGGAAGGACGGCAGCGGTTATCGCATTGCTTGCCGGAACCCTTGCCTTCCTGCTGTCGGTGGCAGCCAATAGCGCTTTTTATCAGTATAACGATCAGCATCTGATGGCCTCGGGATATCAGGTGCCGGTCTTTGCCTTGCCTTTCAATGTCGTGGTGCTGGTCGTGGTCTATGCCATGCGTTTCCGACTCAAGGCGGTCAGTCCGGTGGTAAACGATACAGGTGTTCTGCATCCTGAAGGTGCTTTGGAACACTATCTATCGCGGCTGAAACGCTTCTCACGACTGGGCATTCCCCAATTTCTGCTGCCCGTGACCGGAGAATGGATTATCTCTCAGGGACACCATGGAAAGCATACGCATAGATTGGATTGGGCCTACGCCTGGGACTTTGAGATCGAAGATGGCAGAGGAAAACGCTACGCTGAACGAGAAGATCAGACACATGATTACTATGCCTTCAATAAACCTGTCCTGGCATCAGCATCCGGTTATGTTGACAGGGTCGTAAGCCATGTCGTCGACAATCCCCAGGGCAGCGTCAATCCACAACAAAGCTGGGGTAACTATGTGAGCATCTCGCACGGCTACGGACTCTGGACTTTGTATGCTCATCTCAAAAAGGATTCGATTACAGTGAAGGCGGGCGACCATGTCAACTGCGGTGAAAAGATAGGATTGGTCGGTAATTCCGGCAGATCCTTCGTCCCCCACCTGCACTTTCAAGTCCAACTCGGAGCTGAAGCAGGAAGCAAGAGCAAATTGAGCCACTTGATCAATTACAAGGTCAGGGGGCAGGGCAATGACTATGAATTCGTCGGTAGTGGCATCCCATGCGAAGACGAACGGGTCTCTCCTCTCGTTGTGTGCAAAGATCCGGCTATGCTTCTGGGCTTGCAGGCGGAAAGTGACCTCCAGTTTGGTGTATGCCGGGGAAGCAAATCCAGGATAGAGACCTGGAAAGTGGATCTGGACTTTTGGGGTAAGATGTGCGTTTGTTCCAATGATGGCACGACGCTGGAGTTTTCCGTTTATAATGGTATTTACAATGCTCTGGGACTTACCGGTAGAACCAGTAATGCTCTCAGTGCATTTGCCTTGATCCTTTCGCGGCTGCCTTACGCTGAACGCTATGATCTGCAATGGAAGGATACGCCCAGCATCTCCGTGGTCTTTAACCGGCTGATCAAGAATATCATCCTGTTTTCAATCCCGTTTTTCAATCCCGTCCGGGTAAGTACAAACAGCAAGTTGGTGACTAATCGGCCGGGCACAAACCAATCCCATCCCGATAACGTCATCGTCATTCAAAGCACCACAGAATACAGGTTGAGCGGTATCCTGATCAAGACGCACAAAGGCGAGATTGAACTTGACAGCAATAATGGTATTCGATCAATCAAACTATACAAAGGAAAACGACCGCTCCTGGCGGCTAAGCGAACAGCGGATGTATAGAGAATTGACAATTGAAAAATGAGGTTGTTATGAGAAGCATCATCACGGTGATCATCCTGATGGGATGGCTGGGACTGGCGGCACAAAACAGCGCCAATATAAGGGATTCATACAATGCAGAGACCACCGGCGACTATCCACGTGCATTGGATGTCATGAAAAAACTGGCGGCTGCGGATGCCTCCGACGAATTCTACCAATTGCGCCTGGGATGGTTGTATTATCTTCTGGCTGATTACAACGCCGCTCTTGTTCACTACCAGAAGTCGAATACGCTGTCAGTCAATCTTGATGCCCAGATCGGGATGCTAAATTGTCAGCTGGCAATGGGTAAGTTCCCTGATGCCATTTCATTAGCCAACAACATATTGAAACAGCATCCCCAAAATACCACGGTTATGGGTAAGGCGGCGTATGCCGCGTATATGAGACAGGATTATAAGGGTGCTGTGGACTTTTATCAACGCATCCTCAGGATCAATCAATGGGATATGGAGACCCTGGGCTATCTGGTGGCTAATCTCTATCTTTCCGGTCAGTTACAAGAAGCAAGGAAACAGTATCAGAGATTGAAGAAGTATTATCCGGCCTCCATCATCATCACCGAATACGACAGATATCTTGATTAGCCTTACACCTTGGGCTTAAAGAATCCATGAATCTGCGGTTTTGGTCACTCCTCTTATTCATTGCTCTTTCTTCGACCGCACAATCTATGACCTGGAGTGAAAAGGCAGACAGCATCAGTGCGTATCTGGAACAGAACCCTGAGGACGATACCGCACGATTGCATCTGGGTTATTACTACATGATGAGCCACAAGCCCTTGCTGGCGCTGAGGGAGTATCGCCGCATCACACAAAGGGACAGTGAAAACCTGGATGCCTGGTCAGGCGTCATTTGGGCTTATAATGGGATGCATCAGTATAAACTGGCTCGCACCACAGCCCATGAACTTGTGGCACTCCATCGCGAGCATGCTCCTTTTTACAATCTTCTGGCCAGTGCTTATCTTCGGCTTGGAGATCACACCGCTGCCCGATATAACTATTCCCTGGCGCTGGAGTATTCACCCTTTGACAGATCGGTCAGGCGCGCGGCTTATGAAGGTTTGGGATGGTCATACTACTATCTGGGGGATCACAACCGCTCGCGTGATAACTTTCTAAAGGCACGATCGCTCATCCCAGCCGGAGAACAGGTCCATGGCATGGAGCTCATTGAGAGTAGCAACTGGCAGACAGAATTTGCCTGGACGCGTCCCAGTTCCGATGCAAACGCCTTTTTTGCTTCCCAGTCATATTCACGAGGATCATGGGAATTTCAGGCGATGATCGATGAGTTTCAGAGAGATGGCAAACACTACCGCAGCGCATTGCAATTCCGAGCTCACAAACAGATCGGCCTGATCCGCTCCAGAGCATTTGCCCATCTGTTGGTCGGTGTGGATGCCGAGAGTTATCCCGCGCAAGGTCTTGGTGTCAGCAATAACGCGGCAATCCATTTCCGGACAACGGCTTTGACGCCTTTTCACCGTTTTCACCTGATGCACTATCCGCGTTTCGATGTCTATCAAAATGATGCCGGAATCTCGATCATCCATGCCAAAGCGGATATTGGATACCAGTTTACTCACCTCTATCAGGACAATGATGCTTTGGGCAGTGACGAACAAAGGACTTTACACCACATCTCGCTGGGTTATCCGATCGGAAGTGCGAGCCGGATGGGGCTTTATGCCGGATGGGGGGACCAGGCATGGTGGATTACTCCCGCGGGTGCATACGTGGATACTTATCAGGGAGTGGATGCCTATTATGGGCTTGATCTCCTTATCCCCCTTGCCGGCAGCATTTATGCCGGATTTTACAATCAGATCGGTTCCGGCTCGTCCGGGTGGAATTATCTCTTCAAGGTGCGGCTGATTTTTTCCTATTGATGCGGCTTATGCATATCAGACCTTATTTCTTTTTCATCCTGACTGCGCTTGTTGTATTGATGTTTACGGCATGCAATCTGCGTGAAGATCCGTTCTTGCCTCCCGGATTGGATCCCTCTGCTTACAGCACTTCATCAGTGATCGGTGCCTATCGTGATCATCTCATTGCCTCTGCTAATGATGACAGTTATATATACATCCGCCGGGAGATGGTCGGCGAAGGCGGTTTGGCGATAGGCGACAGGGTCATATTTAGCCGGGTCATGCCTTTCCTTGAGCGCGACAGCTTGGCATTTTCCAGCGTGGTCACCGGCAGGACGGGCACTTATCAATTTCAAATTATCCGTGAAGGAGTATCTTTATCCCTCTCCGGCATACCCAATCTGGCAGAGGTCTTTACCGATTCATGGACCGACCGAAGTCAGGAGATCCGGCTGATCCATCTGGATCACTGGCTTACCGCCTCATCCGTACACCCTATTGAGTATCATCGCCGGAGGTTGCGCTTCCCGATCACCCAGACCGGAGAATTCTGTCTTGTCAACACACCTGATAACTGTACCTTGAATATCGGATCGCATCAAACCGGACGGGTCACGCACGGCTGGTTTTATGGCGAAGGCAATGACTGGAGCATCAGATTCAAGGACGACTATCTCGTTTCCGTAACCGGATTGGTGTTGTCCGCTTCCAGCGATCTTACAGCCCAGGAGATTACCACGCTTCAATCGCTATTCCCCGGATTTGCCATCAATTCCTCTGCGCTCAGGGTTCAGGTCACTGGCAATATCAGCAGCGGTTCTTATGCCCTTGTCCGAACTACACTACCCTCCAGCAGGGTAATGCAGCAGCAATGGACAAAGATAGCGGCGGATGGTGTATTCGGCTGGCTGTCCGGTGAAGACACGTGGCAAGTCGTCGGCGGCGAACTCTATGCATTCATCCAGGACAGTGGTTCGTATGTGCTGGCTTCTCCATTGGCAGGACAGGGATCCATTACCATTCCTCTTGATGCCGGGTGGCAGCGGGTTTTTCTCCAGACCCTCTGGCTTGACCTGCGAGGCGTAGAACTCTCTGGCTGGACAGTGCAGATCGACCTACAATCCGAGATTCAGGAATTGCTGCGGGATTACTTTCGGGGAACGCCTTATACCATAGGAGATCATAGTGCTTATGGGGTCACATTCGGAGCTCAGGGTGAGGAGATGGAAAAACTGCCGGACGATCTCTGGATCGAATTTGGCTTTGCCACCGATCATCTCATCGGCGTCAATTCACGCCTTTTTCGCTGCTATCGAACCCATGACCGGGATCATATCACCTTCAAGACATCAGCCCAAGCGTATGATGAAGATCATTTCACTGCTTATGAAGGTTTTGTCTATGCCGGCATCGTCGCCAGCGGGATATATTTACTCGCCGAAGTTACGGAGCATCCGACTCAATTGACCATACCCTGTCTCAAGCCACGGGTTCACATCCAAACCGCCAGGATAAAACTTGATTGGGACGATCCAGCCATTCCTGACGCAACCACAATAGCAGTCAATCTTGCCCCTACCATTGACCAGTCCCATCCCTGGCTGAGCGGCTATCCGTATCGGGTAAGCCAGATCCAGCCCCTGGCAGAGGTGCAAAGGCAACAGGGCAAGACAAAGATTCAGAACCTGCCCGCACAATTCAGATTTTCCATCTCTGCCCAAGCGGACAACCGCGATCTTGTTACCATCAATTATCTTGCCGGTCATCCGCGACTTAAGGTTCATTCCCTCCAATCGGCCAGCGGTGATAATCAGTATTATTCGGATGAGGGTTGGCTTTCCCTGTATCCGGAATTTGGCGGCGTCTATTTTAAGGCATCTTTGACTACAGACATGACCTTCCGCCATCCGATCGCCTACTACCCGATGATGGAGTTCAACACCCATGATCTTAAGGTATTTACCGATTCTGCTTACCCGGTACCGACCAATACTATTCTGACCATCGAGAAGCGCAATGCTCTTCCCGATCAATACGGTATTCTCGCCAATCAATACACCTTGGCGCAGACATCTCAGGCATACAATCTGACGATCAACGAACCCTTGCTTTTGGCTTCGGTGCCACCCCGGATCTATTTCTATGCGCCAGACCGGTCTACCCGCCATCTGTTCTCGGAAACTTCCGGCATACCTTACCGGATATATCCCTATTATCATTCGCCGGTATTGAGCGACTGGCATTATACCCGGGACGGGGGTTATGCTTCATTCCTGCTCACTATGCCCGGCACCTACGCATTGCACAACGATCTTGATCCTCATCAAGTCGTTACGGCACCCGTTCTAAGCCCTTTGACGCCGCATCACACATCCCTATACCAGGCACAGATGAGCATCCCTCCCTATTTCATCCCTCTTGCCCTGCCGCTGGGTTCCCAAGTCATTATGAGCCGGGAGACATTCATACCCGGGATGCCAAATGCCCTATACGGCTATCGCATCATCTTTCGTAATCCGCAGGGAATACCAATAAATCCGGCGTTCATCGACAATCATGTGACCGACCAGTATCCTCGCATTTACATCCCGATCGATGACCCTGCCCTGATCCCTGCCGCCAGAATTACCTTTCGCTCGGTGGCGGGAGGAGAGACGGAACTTATCCGCGTTCCCGGATTTACCGCCAATTTTCGTAACGAATTCATGATGGTAGGCAATTGCGCTCTTTGTTTCGTCAATCAGCCGGGGACCTTTATCGTCCGCTAAAATGATTCACCCCGGTCAGAGAAAATCCTGTGCCGGGCAAATCGATCCAACCATTTCCCTCATTTCCGCCTGAACCGACAGCTTCCTGAAACCACCGAAGTCCTTGCTGGTTAGGGAAAGACCCTAGAATAACTGACTAATCTTTTCCAGCAGTTCAAGTGATTGAGAGGCAGTAAATTAGCTAAAAAATACTTCTTGACAAATCACCCCGTATATTATTGTTGCGTATGCATATGCACAACTAACAATAACGAGGCGATAAGGCGGATTTTCTGAGAATAGCGCAAACTAGTCAAGTCAAATAGACCGTTGAATAATCAGCAACACCGGATTTATCCGG
>CAYZZE010000040.1:0-18835 GCA_964482845.1 uncultured Candidatus Cloacimonadota bacterium | reverse complement strand
ATAGATGGAGGAACCCATGTTCTTACCCGGTGAAAGAATGAAGGAAGTGTTTCTCAAAGCGAAAAGAAACCGCTTCGGGATCATCGCATCCAATGTCGTATTCGATACCCAGATCCGCGCCATCATCCAAGGCTATGCAGCCATCAATTCAGACGGTTTGATGCAGATGAGTTCCGGCGCTTGTAAATATGCCGCCGGATCGTCTCAGGATATCAAGGCCGGCGCCCGCTTTATCTCTGCCATGATCAAGACCTTTGCCGATCAATTTGCCCATTGCGGTGTCGGGCTGCATATCGATCATGCCACGCCCAATTACTTTGATTTTATCGTCTATTGCATCGAACATAACCTGGTCTCGTCCGTGATGATCGACGCTTCACAAGAAGATCTCAGCGAAAATATCCGCATTACCAAGGAAGTTGTCGATCTTGCTCACAAACGGGGCGTGATCGTGGAAGGCGAGATTGGTCACATCAAGGGCACCGAGGATGAAATCGTCTCCGAGACCGAACTCTACACCAAACCCGAGGAAGCGCTCGAATTCGTGCAGAAGACCAAGGTCGATCTATTTGCCGCTTCCGTAGGCACCAACCATGGCGTTACCAAAGGCGCCAAAGTTCAGCTCCGCCTTGATCTGATCAAAGAGATCGATGACCTGCTCATCCGCAACGGAGTGGAGCGCGGACTCGTCCTCCACGGCGCATCCGGTCTTACCGATGAACAACAACAAATCGCCATCCGCAACGGAGTCGTCAAGATCAATAAGGACACCCATTACCAGATGGATATGGCCGCTGCCATCCAAGCATACTGGGAAAAGGAAAAATACACCATCGTCTGCCCGCCCAATATGAACGCGGATGACTTCACGCCAAACAAAGGCAAGTTCGACCCTCGCAAATGGCTTGTCAAAGGCGAGGAAGCCATGCAGGAGACGGTTCGCGGTTTCTGCCTGATGTCCGGCAGCGCTGACAACAGTATACTGTACAATAGGAGATAGAGATGAAAACGATAGCCATCAATGGATTTGGACGCATCGGCAGATTGGTTCTGCGTGCTATTCTCAAGGATTATCCCGATCTTAATGTTATGGCGATCAATGATCTGACAGATGCCAAAACCCTAACCCACCTCTTCAAGTATGACAGCATTCACCGCATCTTCCCAGGTGAGATCGCTCACACCGAAAACTCTCTCATCGTCAATGGCAAGGAGATCCGCATCTTTGCCGAGAAAGACCCTGAAGCCCTGCCCTGGAAGGACTTGGGAATCGATATCGTGATTGAAGCGACGGGGATCTTTACCTCCCGTGAAAAAGCCACCAAACACCAGAAAGCCGGAGCCAAAAAGGTGATCATCACCGCTCCCGCCAAAGATGAAGTGGATGCCACCATCGTCATGGGCGTTAATCATGACACGCTAAAACCGGAACATTCCATCATCTCCAATGCCTCTTGCACCACAAATTGCCTCGCTCCCATCGCCAAGGTCTTACAAGATAATTTTGGCATAGTCAACGGCATCATGACGACCGTCCATTCTTATACCAATGATCAGCGGATACTGGATTTCCCGCACAGCGACCTGCGCCGCGCCCGTGCCGCAGCCATGAGCATGATCCCCACCACGACCGGTGCTGCCAAAGCCATTGGACTCGTGATCCCCGAACTGAAAGGCAAGATGGATGGGATCGCCATTCGTGTTCCCACGCCCAATGGTTCGCTGGTGGATCTTACGGTCAACTTGCATAAAGCCGCCGCCAAAGACGAGATCAATACCGCCATGAAAGATGCCGCCGCCACGTATCTCAAGGGTTACCTGATGTATTGTGACGAGCCGATCGTCTCCATTGACATCGTGGGCAATCCCTATTCTTCGATTTTTGACGCCCTATCCACCTACGTCAAGGATAATATGGTCAAGATCTTTGCCTGGTATGACAACGAATGGGGCTACTCCTGCCGCGTGGCTGACCTGGCTGAATATCTGCAGATATGAGCACTAACCAATGAAATAAGATAAACTATGGGGACGAGGTACCCGGAGTTGCTACGTTACCACAATTGAGAAAGGGTCTTATGAATTGCAATGATTTTCATGGTTATGAGGGACTATCGATCGGAGTGTTCGTCACTGAGGTCGATATGCCAGTTTCAACAAGTCCTCCCCCCAGCCGGATCATCTACGCCAATCCGGTGGCACGGGAGAGGGTGGAAAAAGACGTCCAGCAAATATACGCCATGCAATTGCACGATTTATTGCCGGAACTCGATTGGGATGAGTATCATAAATTCCTCCAATCCACAGCAAAGAAAGCGCGGTTCAATCTCCGCTTCAACGGAAGCGACTGCTCACTATTTTGCCGCAAGCAAACCGGTCACATCCACATCGAAATGCATTGCCGCCCGAGCAGAGACGTAGAACTGGAAAAGGAAAGCCAATTCCTCAGACTGCTCACCGGCAGATTGAAGCAAGAAGCGGTCAATTCAATCCAAAAGACCGCGCTCCTCCTCAAAGAAAACGACTATCTGAAACGCATTCTCAATGACTTCCCGCTTCTGATAGCGATGAAGGATGCCCAACTAAACTATATCTATGTCAATGCCGAGTTTTGCCGGTTCATTGGCGTTACTCAGGACGAAATCATCGGTAAAAGTGACGATCAAATCTGTTCCCCCGAGCAAAGCAAATATTTCCAAGACATCGACCGCAAAGTCATCGAGACCGGAAAAGCGATCACCACCGAGGATGCCTATACCGATAGAAATGGAGTACAGCACTACCTGATCACAAAGAAGGTACCGGTGCAGGACCGTGACGGAAACATTGCCATCCAACTGGTCTGCGTCGAGATCACCGATATGAAAATGCATGAGACCGAGATGGAGATCGCAACTCAGCAGTATGAGGGTGTTTCCAGGATTGCCAATTCTTTCGTTTGGGGGGTCTCATCTGACCTCAAACCCCTCTTTTTCAGTCCTTCCGCTGAGGATTTTTACGGCTATTCCACCGCAGAAATTTCATCTATGGACTATCATGATCTCCTGTCCGAAAAGACCTTTGAACACACGAAGGAACTGGTGGCGGAACTGTGGGATCTGCATCAGAATAAGCAATACCATGAGATGACCAAAACCCGCACCACTGTCCTTGAATGTATCCACAAAGATGGCCGGATCATTCTCGCCGATGTCCGTTATGCCGCGGTCTTGGATAGGGACAATAATTTCGTCAGTATCCGGGGGATCACCATCCAAAGATTGTAATCAACGATCCATGATGGAAACACTTATATTTGGCACACCTTCCGCCCGAAATGCACCCGGCACTCGGGAGGATCTCGGGAGAAACCTGTGGCGAAAGTAAGGGAATTGATCAGCCGGAAAACACAGGGCAGAAACTGACTTGATCACGCTCCGGAATCAATTGATTATCTGGCGGTCAGGACATTTATCCGATAAAATAGCCCAACACTCCGACACCGACAAGGAGCAGAAATGGATTGACCTTCCATTTCCAACTCAATAGAAATGCGCCGACAAAGATACCGACCGAAAACCAATCGTGGATGGCATCCCTGCCCGCCATGATGGCGGCAGAAGCGATCAATCCTACTGCCAAAGGACGCAGACGGTAAAATATGCGGTTGAACCATGGTCGCTGCCGCAGTTTTACATAGGATAAAGTGACCAGGAGCATCAGCAAAAGCGACGGTAAGATCACTCCCAGCGTGCAGACAATGGCACCGGCGATTCCTGCTTTTTGGTATCCAATAAAAGTGGCAGCATTGATCGCAATCGGACCAGGCGTCATCTGGGAGACAGCAACTATGTCAAAGAACTCCGTTTCCGTCAGCCATCCGTAGTTCAACACCACTTCTTGCTTGATCATTGCCAAAATTGCATATCCGCCGCCAAAGCTGAAGAGCCCGATCTTGACAAAGACCGCCAGCATAATTAGCAGCGTCATAAGCGTTTATCTCCGGGAGGAACGCTTTCGCTCAATGCCCAGAGGATGGTGGCGATGATGAGATACACCGGACTGACATTGATAAAGATCACCAGTCCGGCAGCCAAAACAGGTATCCAAAGCGTCTTCAGATTTACTCCGCCGCTGCGTGACATCTGGAAGACCGGAAAAGCGATCAGTGCCACCACTGCCGGCTTGAGTGCATTAAAGACGCGACGGACGGCGGCATTATCGGAAAATTGGGTCAAACTGGAGGCAATGACCAGGATGATGACCAATGAGGGCAATAATGCTCCCAAAGTAGCGACCAGGAGACCGCTGTATCTCTTTAGCCGGAAACCTACATAGGCACTGATGTTGATCGCTATCGGTCCAGGACAAGATTGTGCCGCTGCCAATCCATCCATAAATTCCGTTTCACTCAGCCATTTGTGGCGCTTTACCACTTCGTTGCGGATCAATGGGATCATGGCATAACCCCCGCCGATGGTAAATGCGCCGATCTTGAAGAATGAGAAAAAAATGCGCCACAACAAGATCACACCCGCTTACCGGTCTGTCCCACGATCAATTTGACCAACTCCTCGACGAGGATGTGTTCCGGATATTTCCCGATGATCTCGCCTTTGGCAAAGAGCAAACCCTCGCCAGATCCACCGGCAATGCCATAATCCGCCTCGCGTGCTTCGCCTGGTCCATTCACGGCACAACCCATCACCGCCACAGTCAAGGGCATATCCTCCAGATGCTTAAGCGCATCCTCCACCTGATGGGCAAGCGTGATAAGATCGATCCGCGTTCGGCCACAGGTTGGACAGGATATGATATCCAATCCCCGTCGCAAACCCAATGCCCTGAGAATGGATTTAGCAACGGCGATCTCTTGCTCGGGCTCGGCGGTCAGCGAGACCCGGATCGTGTCTCCAATGCCCTCACTGAGTAGGATACCCAGGGCAATGGAGGATTTGACCATCCCGTTAAATTCAGTGCCCGCTTCCGTCAGGCCCAGATGCAAAGGATAGTCGCAACGCCGACTTAAAAGGCGGTAACTATCCAGAGTCAGTCCAAGATGCGATGCCTTGACCGATATCTTGATCTCATGATATGATAACCTCTCGAGGATTTGGACGTGAGCCAAAGCGGATTCCACCATTGCCACGGGCGTAAGTCCATATTTATTGAGTAGTTCCGGATGGATGGAACCGCTGTTTACGCCGATGCGGATGGGGAGCGATCGCTCTCTGGCAGCAGCAACGACCTCCCGGACTCTGCTTTCAGAGCCGATGTTACCCGGATTGATGCGCAAGGCATCTATCCCTCCGGCTATGGCAGCCAATGCCAGTTTGTGATCAAAATGGATATCTGCGATAAGAGGCAAAGGGGAGTATTTCTTCAGTTCCGCCACCGCTTGGGCATCCGTCTCGTCGGCAATGGCGATCCGGACAAGTTCACAGCCAACTCTATGCAGGGCATTGATCTGAGCAAGAGATTGGGTGATGTCGCATGTTCTGGCGGTCAACATCGACTGAATGCTGATTGGTGCTCCGCCCCCGATTCTTACATTACCGATCCTGATCTCGCGTGTCTTTTTGCGCTGGATATCCATCTTAGGTGTCACCCCTTCTTGTTCATGGCTGTTTCCCAGTATTCTGAAGATAGCATTTTTGTCCAGAAAATCGCACATTACTCTTGACACAGATTCACCGTGCCGATTTCTTGGCGAGCAGGAAAAGAACTGCTCAGGAGCTGATGATGAAGTATAAGGCGATCATATCCCTGACCCTGCTGCTGCTGTTGTTGTTATCATCAACTGAATTGATAGCAAGCAGAAGCGCCCGTGTCCAGCGTTCTGCGCTCGCCCGTCTCAAGATGTTTGAGATCAGTTACACGGTCGATAACTTCCTTTTTTATGCGTCAAAAGGCAATTATGAGATCGTGGAGACATTTATCCGTGCCGGTATGAACCCGGATATCTCAAACGACAACGGCGACCGGGCATTGATCAATGCTGCGGAAAGGGGACATATCAGGGTGATCATTACCTTGATCAAACATAAAACCGATCTGAACGTGACCGACCTTGACGGCAGCACGGCGCTGATGTATGCTGCTTATTATCATCAGGATAAAGCCGTCGAATTCCTCGTCAAACGGGGAGCGGACGTCAATATCCAGAACCGGGCTGGGATGACGGCGCTGATGTATGCCATCATGGCTGGCAATATCGAATGCATCGACCACTTATTGACCAAAGATACGGACATTATGCTGCGTTGCAGTCTCGACCTGACTGCCATCGCACTGGCAAGACAAAAGGGCTATAAAAATATCGCCAGATACATCCAGGAGAAGATGGATTATCTGCACTACCGGCACAAGCCGAAATCACGAGAAATGGAAATCCGCAATCCATTGAGACCAAGAATACCGAGGGAAAGATGAACACTCTTGTCATTATCTCCATTATCGGGGCTGTTATGTGCCTGCCTCTGACGGCACAAAACTGGCTGACCATCTACAACGACGACCTGTCGCTCGTTAGAACGCAATTTGAACTGGAACTGAAGCAGGGCAGGCAATCCTATAACTTTGACCAGATCACTTCTCGTATCGATCCTGCATCCGTGATCGTCAAGTCCAAAGATAACTCCGTGATCATCCTGGAACAGAACTATGAGTACGACCTCGCGGGTACAGATCAGATCCTGCTCAAGTATCTGGAACGCGAGATCGGTATCCTGACCCCTGAGGGATCAAACTATACCGGCACTCTCAAATTCTTTGATGGCATTAGCATCGGACTGATCGAAAGCAACACCAAGCGCCTGATCCTCATCAACCGTAGCGAGATCGAGCAACTCCAACTGGCTGAACTCCCCGCTAACTTCTATACCAAACCCACCTTACACTGGCGGCTGGATTCACCTCGCGCCGCCAAATACCCAATGCAGATGACCTATCTCACCGGTGGTTTCAGTTGGGACGTGACTTACAATACTATCTGGGATGAAAAAAAACTGCTCTTCAACGCCTGGGTCACCATCCGCAATACCTCCGGCAAAGCGTTTGAAGATGTGACGCTCAAACTTATCGCCGGCGAGATCAATCGCGTCCGGCAGACCTGGACTGGCGCTGCAGGACGGGGGATGGATTTAGAGGCCATGATGATGGAATCGCCCAAAGCAATGGAGTTTGAGCAGAAGGAATTTCATGACTTCCATCTCTATACCTTGGATGAGAAGGTCTCTTTTGCCAATAACCAGACCAAGCAGATCCAACTCTTCCCCACCAAGACCGTAACCGCTGAATCTGTCTATGAATACCCACTATACACCAATGCCGTCAATAGCATCATCCGCTTCAAAAATACCAAGGAAAACGGAATCGGCATCCCTTTGCCCAAAGGCACCATCAAGGTCTATAAGGAAGATACCGATGGCAATCAGGAATTCATCGGTGAAGACAGTATCGACCATACCGGACGCAATGAGGAGATCAGGATCAATACCGGCAAGGCATTTGATCTCGTCGGCAGAACTCTGGTCACTTCCACTAAACAGATCAGCAACCGCGTCAGCGAAAAGACCGTCCAGATAACCCTGCGCAACAACTCCAAGGAAAAGAAGACCATCGACGTCATTTACAACCTTCCCGCCACTTCAAAAATCCTGAGTGTGAGCCCGGACAGGTATAAATTTGATATGGATACGAACCGCAAGGTCACCTTCAAAGTGGATATCGCTCCCGACAAAGAGATTATCTTCTCTTTTGTCGAACGTAGCGAATGGTAAGCAGGACAACGCCATTATGCGAATCCAACCGAGTAAATGATGCGAGACAGATTGTATGACAACCTGATCGGGATACAGCGGGAGATGCTCAGGATTCTGAGCGAAGTCTCTTCCATCACCTCCAATCCTCTGGCATTGGAAGACACGATGGATAATGCCTGGCTTCCCAAATGCGACATCTTCCAGACCGACACCCAATGGATCGTGATCGTCGAACTGGCAGGTGTCCGCAAGGAAGATATCAATATCTCGATAACTTCCGAGTATATGCGGATCTCCGGCGTCAGACATCTTGAGATGGATCAGACGCCTGTCTGCTATTACAATATGGAGATCGAGACCGGCAGTTTTGACCGGCGGATATTCTTCCCTGATATCGCCTTGGGCAAGGATGAGCCCAAAGTTAATTATAACAATGGCATGCTCCGGATCGTCTTTGAAATGAAGCCGGTGGTGGAACGTCTCATCCCGATCGAGTGATAATTAGATAAATAATACGCCATTGAGTTCCGCTGCGTGATCCCGAAGGGGTGATACGACGGAACCCAAGAGGGGAGGAATCCGTGCCAGTATCCGAACGGCTGAAAAGGTACGCTATTCTGTTATCTGTCCTGGGCATTTCCGGCCTATCCGCCCAATTCATCCAGATCGGCAGCGGCACGGTCATCAACAAGGGACTCCCCTTTGAACCTTCCCAACACTTCAGTTACTCTCAACAGATTTACCTGAATAGCGAGATCAACACCGCCGGTCTGATCACTGCTCTCAGTTTCAATTATCGAATAGTCGGCTCCACCTTTCTGACCAATAATGGCTCTCTCAGCATCTGGATGGGGCAGACGCCTCTTGCCTCCTTTACGGACTGGATAGCGGCAAGTTCTTTGAGCCCGGTCTTCAGCGGTGACTTGATAGCGACATACTTCAATAACGGCATTCCCGGCACCGGTTGGATGACCATCCCGCTGCAAACGCCCTATTTTTATGACGCTAGTACCCATCTGGTGATTGCCGTGGATGAGAACCGGCCGGGTTTCAGCAGCACCGGAGATGACTTTTACTGCACGCAAACAGACCAGACCAGAGGCATCGTGTTTTATTCCCTGACGATCAATCCCGATCCTTTTGATCCTCCTGCCACCGGGTTTCATATCCGTTCCCATATCGCTAACCTCCGCCTGCATATCTCGCCCCTAAACTTTTATCCATCCAATCCGCAACCACCGCATAACTCATCGGAAGTGCCGATCGATCCCACTTTCTCCTGGCAGAGCGATGCCACGACTTTTGATCTGGCATTGGGTATGGATCCAGGTAATCTCCCCCTCGCGGCAACGGCTCTCACTCAATCACAATGGCAACCGCCATCGCCGCTAAATCCTTTCACCACTTATCATTGGCAGGTAATTGCCAACCACCAAAGTCAGACCTGGCATAGCCTTATCTGGACATTCCAAACCGCCGGTGAGACCTTGACCGCACCCCGAAACCTTAATGGATGGTTTGCCAACGACCGCGTCAATCTCACCTGGCAGCCACCCACTACCGGCACTGTCGTCGAATACCAGATCTACCGCAATACCCATCCTCTGGAGAGAACCGTCAACCTCCACTATCAGGATTATGCCATCCAATCCAATGCCACTTATTACTACTACGTAAAAGCGGTAAACCATCTGAATCAGATGTCCCCGCCGTCCAACACCGTATCCGTCACGATTCCGGTGATCATGAGCGATGTCATACTCTACCAAGGTTTTGAGAACCTCGCATCCTTTTCGCAGGACATCCCCGACTGGCTCAATCTTGATCTGGACAATTCGCCGATCTGGCAATGGGATAATATCACCTTTCCCTCCGAAGGATCGCCGCTTGCCTGGCTGATCTTTCATCCCGGTGAGACGACACCTCCTTTGACCGGAGCAAATGCCCATTCCGGAGTCAAGTATGCCATCTCAATGGCAGCGCTGAACCCGCCAAACAACGACTGGCTGATCTCGCCCAGGATCAATCTGGGTTTGCAACCCCTGCTCCGTTTTCATGCCAGATCCTTCACCGCTGATTATGGACTGGAGCGGCTCAAGGTCCTGATCTCGGTCACCGGAACGCAGCCACTGGACTTTATTACCATCCATCCCGAGCCCCATCTCAGCGTCCCTGTCCAATGGACTCCGTATCAATATAGCCTGAACACCTGGCAAGGACAGACGGTGCGCATCGCTTTCCAGTGCATTTCCTGGGACGCAATGGCGCTGTTTCTGGATGATATCTGGATCTGCGGTACCGGCGGATATGTATCACTTGATGACCACTTTCTTCCACCTCCCCAATATCTTATCCATCCCAATCCGGCGAGGGATCAGTTCTATGTCGCGAGCAGGGATGGCTCCCCCTTTACCGTTTCCATTTATGACCTGCGGGGTCGTCTCATTCACCGGAGTGAAAAGAAAAGAGGATTGGAAACCTCCGCTACAATTTCCGGATTGAACCTTGCCACCGGCATCTATCTGGTCAGGATCGAGAACGGCACACACTCGCACATCCGCAAGATTACCATAATCCGCTGATGCCAAAATTGGATCTGGAACTCTTTATCGAGACCTTGCTCTCGGAGCGTCGTTATACCGATAACCTTCTTGCCCAACGCATTACCGAATCCCGTGAAGCCATCTTTGGAGACCTGCCCACTGCTCTTGATCCCAGAATTGCCGATCTGCTTCCATCCTTGGGCATCAAAGACCTCTTCCGGCATCAAACCCAGGCGATCGCACACGCCCTGGAGGGTGAGAACATTGCCATCAGCACCGGCGTTTCCAGCGGTAAGAGTTTGTGTTATCAGATCCCGATCCTCGATTCCATCATCGGCGATCCTCGTTCCCGTGCCCTGCTGATCTTCCCGACCAAGGCGCTGGCACAAGATCAGCAACACAAGCTCAGCGGCATGTTATCGCTTTTGACCCGTTCAGACAAAAAACATGCCAAGACTTTCTGCAGCATCTATGATGGTGACACGCCGGCCAATGCCCGTCAAAACATCCGCAAACTTGCCAACGCCGTATTTACCAATCCCGATATGCTTCATCTCGGAATCCTCCCTCATCACACGCTGTGGACGGATTTTCTCGCCAACCTGCGTTACGTGGTCATCGACGAGATCCATATCTACCGCGGCGTCTTCGGTTCTCATTTTGCCAATGTCCTGCGCCGCTTCAAACGCATCTGCTGGCTCTATGGCAGCGATCCCCAGTTCTTATGCACTTCCGCCACGATCCAGAATACGGCACAATTCTGCCAATCCCTGACAGGCTCGCCGCTCCGGCATATCCACGATGATTGCTCGCCTCAGGGCAAACGCATCTTCCACATCATCAATCCTCCGATGGTGGACTTTGATCTGGGCATCCGCCGCAGTTCCATCCACGAGACCGGATATCTCGCCAAACGTTTTCTCCACAGCGGCGGACAAGCATTGCTCTTTAGCGAGACCCGCCGGGCGGTGGAAGTGATCTACCGCTACCTGACCGACGATGTGCGCGAGCCCTCACTGATCAAAAGTTACCGCAGCGGATACCTTCCGGAGACCCGCCGGGCCGTGGAAAGGGGACTGCGGGACGGCTCCGTCGCCTTGGTCGTCACCACCAATGCCTTGGAATTGGGCATTGACATCGGCGGCTTGGATGCGGCTTTCATCAATGGCTATCCCGGAACCATCGCCAGCACCCGGCAACAAGCCGGCAGAGCAGGACGCAAAGGCGCCCCCGCTCTCTGTATCCTCGTCGCATCCGCCAATCCGCTCGATCAGTATATCGCCCGTCATCCCGAATACCTCTTTGACAACAATCCCGAAAGCGCCTTTATCGACCCCGACAATACCGAGATCCTGATTAAGCACCTTCACTGCGCAGTGCAAGAACTCGCCATGACCGAAGTCGAACGATTCGGCGATCTGGAGCCATTCCAGATCCAGCCCTATCTGGATCTGCTGAGCGAAAGCGGCAATATCCGACACATCGGCAACCGCTATACCGGCATCCTAAATTCATATCCCGCAGGAACTTTCTCCATCCGCAACGCCTCCAACCAATTCATCATCACCTACGAAGAAGAGATGATCGGGCTAGTGGACGAGGAAAGCGTGAACTGGATGACCCATCCCGATGCGATCTACCTCCACGAAGGAGAGACCTGGATCGTCAAGACATTAGACCGGGAACGCAAAACCGTCGGCATCGAACCCATCCGCGTCAATTACTACACCCAAACGACCCAAAACACGACTCTCGAACTCGTCCAACTCCTCCAAAACCAATCCATTACCGGTGCGCATAAGTATCTGGGAAAAGTCATCGTCACCAAGACCATCACCGGCTACAAAAAACTCCGCTTCAGCACGCAGGAAGTGCTTGGATATGAAGAACTTGACATGCCACCCGCCAGCATGCAGACCGTCGCATTCTGGATCGCTATTGATCCCCGCACCGTCGAACTGATCAAAAGCCAGGGCTTGTGGCGCAATCAATCCAACGACTATGGCTGGAAATGGAAGGAACTCACCGCCCGCATCCGGGAGCGGGATCAATATGCCTGCCGCAGTTGTGGCGCCAAAGAGAGCGGCAAAGCGTTCGATGTCCATCACATCATCCCTTTGCGCAAATTTGGCACGCTCGAGGAAGCCAATCACCCACCCAACCTCGTTACGCTCTGCTCCCGCTGCCATCGCCTGGCTGAAGCCAGCGTCCTCATCCAGAGCGGATTGGGCGCTCTGGGCTATCTCCTCGGCAATATCGCCCCGTTCTTTGTCATGTGCGACCGCAAGGACATCGGCATCCATACCGAAGAAGCGTCCACCCTCGCCCACGACCTCCCCATCATCTGCATCTATGACCAGGTGGCGGGAGGCATCGGACTCAGCGCTAAACTCTATGCCAGGCATGAGCGGATCTTTCGCGCCGCCTATGACCAGATCCAGTCCTGCCAATGCAACGAGGGTTGTCCTGCCTGCACCGGTCCGGTTGCCGAAAATGGCTCCGGTGCCAAAGATCATGCCGCCGCCATCCTCTCCTCCTTGCTTGATAACCTTAGTATAACCTTAGTATAACCTTACGGTCGTAAGGTTATACTAAGGTTATCAAGCAGGGAAGAAGCAGGAAACTCCAAAATGGAGATGCCAGGAAAAACCGGGGAGGAATCAGGGCTGGATGCTCATCCTGACAAAACCGGCAGGGTCAATAAACCGGATCAGTTTCTCTGCCGGATGAGCGACACCGCATCGATGTGGCGGAGCCGTGATAACGGCAGGATGGTGCTGATAAAGGTGATGGTGAATGCGGCGATGGGGATAAGCAGGAAATCCCAAGCCTGCAGTTTGACGGGGATGATGAGAAAATCGCCGGGAGCGAAACTGAGACGAACCAAGCCAAAACGATGCTGGAGATAGAGTGCGAATAACGACAGACCCATCCCAAAAGAGATGCCAAAAAGGCAGAGGAGCGTTGATTGATAGTGGAAGAGGCGGTGCAGATCGGCTGTTTTGCATCCGAGCGCTTTGAGCAATCCGAGTTCCTTCTTTTTCTGGGCGATGTTTTTGAGTATATTACCGGTCAGATTGAAGGAGGCGATGACATACATCATGAGCATGATGACAAACATCATTGCCTTTTCAAACCGGATAGCGGCGTAGAGATTGGGATCAAAACTGCTCCAGTCCTCGCTGCGAAATCCGGGAAAGGCAGAACCCAAGTGCTGGGCATAGGTCTTGGAGCGGGTGTGGTCAGGGGTGCTGACCGCGATATAATCGGCCGCCGGAACGCCTGAATTCGCCGCCATATGTTCACATGGTTCATGGCTGCGGAAGAACGCTCCCAGCGAAATGGGGATATAACTGAACATCTGGTCATACTCCGGCATGCCTGCACTGAAGATGCCAACCACCCGGACACGGCGGATGAGAGGGAGCATGCCAAAAGCGCTGGGCTCGGTGAACAGCGGAGAGATGAGCATTACTTCGTCATTGAGGTTGACGCCTAATTGGTTTGCCAATCCAGCGCCGAGGATGATGCCGTCCCCCTCAAATTCATCAGGGGTGGGATCTCCGCTGATGACGCCCTGATTCAGCGTACCGCTTTTGGGAGCGTCATATGCCGGGATGCGGTCGAGGATGCGGCTTACGCGACGGCTTTGCACCAAGTCGATGCCGAAAGATATGGTCGGAACGATCAGTTCACGGTGCTTGATGGTCAATTCGTTGCGGATGATGGGAGCGGCATGGAAGCCCATTGCTTCGATCTGGGCTATCATGGTCTGGTGATCTGTGATGGGACGATTGTCCCGCGCGGAGATCATGATCTCCGAACGAGTGCCGATGATCCGTTTTTGCATGTCGTTGCGCAAGCCGTTCATCGCTGAACTGACACTGAGCAAGGCAAAAATGCCCAAAGACAATCCCAAAACGGTCAATAGATGCGTCCCGCGCAACATCCATCCCTTCCTGGTGCGCAGGTAACGCCATGCGAGAAACATCAAACTGCGGTTCTTCATTTTCATATCAGGATACACCGTCTGGGATGGATACAGTTTCGTCAAGTCCGATATTTTTGTTGACACTATCCAATGACTTGACAGACTGGTTATCATGAGGATAATTGCCTGCGTCTTGCTGCTGAATCTGATGGCGGGGTGCGATCTCTTCAAGTTAAGAGATTCCGATCCGCCCGCCGATCCCGCGCCGTGGAATTACGATTATACGGCCGCCGGGTCCGTCGTGTCCAATCTGAGGTATTGCTATATCGATGTGCGTAATTATGTAAAATACATCGGCTTGTTTTCCCATGACTACCGGTTCCACTTTGCTGCCCAAGACATAAACGACTATAATATCAATCAATTGTGGGATCGCAGCGATGAACGTGACATGCTGAACAACCTGCATAATTGGTTGGGTAGCGGCAAGATCGATCTTACTTTGCAGCCAATTGCCAATCAGTCGGATGAGATCAATCCTGCCGATGCCGTGATCTATCGCTCTTATGTGCTCACCATCAGGCGCAACAACGCCCAACAGGAATACCAGGGCAGAATGGAATTGCACCTGCGCTTCGAAGACGGTGTCTGGAAGATCCGTAATTGGTATGACTTTCGCTCCGGTACTTTGCCCTCTTGGGGGAAATTGAAGTATGACTTTGCGCTGTAAACTGCCTTGGTGGATGATCGCCGCATTGGCATTGGGCATCGTCTCCTGCACCAATCCCTTCCGCCCCAAGATCCGTGACGATACCAATGCCACCCTGGTAAACCGCACGCCCAAAGATGTGTTGCAGAATCTGGAATTGTCTTACAAACAACGGAATATCGGGATCTATGAGCAACTGCTGGCGCCGGATTTTCGTTTTGAGCTGATTTCCTCAGAAGTCAATCTCATCGGCATCGACGTCAATGGCGACGGGCTCCGCGATTCGTGGTGGGGTTTTGGGCAAGAAATCGAGATGACCAATAACCTCTTTAGCCGGGGATCCAGCGATGGGATATATCCGCCACCGGATCAGATCAACCTGCGCTTGCAAATCCCGCCGGAAACGGCATGGGAGAATGATCCCGAAGTGGGACACGAAGATTGGATCATCATTCCCTGCGTCTTTGATCTGCAATTGCTCTATTTTGCTACCAATTCGTCGATCACCTCCGGCGGCGTGGCAAGATTCTATCTGCGCCCGCTAAACAACCGCTGGTATATTGCCATCTGGCGGGATGAATCCAATATATGATCCACCGAGTCGCTGCCCTGGACTATGGCGAAAAACGGATCGGGATCGCGCTCAGCGATCCGCTCCAGATCATCGCCAAACCGCTTACCGTCTGGGATAATACCAGTTTTGAGGACACTGTGGAAAGACTGCGGGTTTTGATCAAAGAATACCAGGTGGGCGAAGTGATTGTAGGCCTCCCACTCTCCGTGGAGGGCGAAATCACTGCCAAAACAGCGGAGACGATGCGCTTTCTGCACGCCCTCAAAAAAGTTATCGAGATCCCGGTAAGTGGCTGGGATGAACGCTATTCCACCGCCGAAGCACATGAACTGCTCAAGGATATGGGCATGAGTTGGATGGAAGCCCGGCAAAAGGTGGATGCCATGGCTGCCAGCATTATCCTCAAGAGTTATCTGGACAGACCTGCAGAATGAGGGCCGGCTCGATCAAAAACAACCGGCTATCCCTCTTACGGATCGGCTGTCTGGCTGGTCTTGCGCTGATCCTTGTTTCAATCGCCTGGTGCAGTTGGGCGCTTTATATGCCGCAAAACCCCGAGGAGATCATCATTCGTGTCGCACCCGGGGATAATGCGCAAGCGATCGCCGCCAAACTTTATTCATCAGGAATAATCCGCAATCCGCTGCTCTTCCGTCTAATGGTCAAGCTCACCCGCAGCGACCGCAACCTCAAAGCCGGAACCTATGTCTTCGGTGGCAGGATCAATCTGATCGATGCCATCTATCGGCTGCGCAGCGGAAAGAGCACATCGGTGCAAGTAACCCTGCCGGAAGGTCTTTCGCTTTACCGGACATTGAAGCGCATCGAAAGAAGTAATATCCATGACTTTGATACCTTATACAAAACGGCGACCGATACCGCGCTGGTCAGGCGCCTGACCGGCTTTGCCAAACCTTCGCTGGAGGGCTTCCTCTATCCGGAAACCTATCGTTTTGACATTTCCTCCAGTCCCGATTCCACAATGGCGATGATGACCAATCACTTTTTCCGTAAACTACGTGAGGCGGAGATAGAGATCACCGATAAGGACGAGTTTTACCGCATCCTGATCTTGGCTTCCATCATCGAAAAGGAAGCCGTGCATGCGGATGAGATGCCTTTGATCTCATCCGTCTATTGGAATCGCCTCAAGCGGGGAATGCGTTTGGAATCATGTCCGACAGTCGATTATATCCTGGAACGCAGGGGTATCCGGAAGGCACGGCTCTCGCATACCGATACGGAGATCATGTCGCCTTACAATACATATATCAATGCCGGACTGCCGCCCACGCCGATCTGCAACCCTACGGTCAATGCCATCAGAGTGGCGCTGAATCCTGCCAAGAGCAATTATTTCTTCTTTTTCGCGGATAACAATGGCAGAAACGTCTTTTCCGCCTCCTATGACGAACACGTGAGGAAACAGCGGCATTATCGCTGACAGGATACGGATAAACCCATATGATCTACAGCGCAGAAGAACTTAACACCAGAAGAAGATGCTGTTACGCCGCCGACTTTGATCCGGCGGACGGGCAACAGGTAATTGCCGCCTTTGATGATCTGGAGGCAATGCAGAGCCATAATCCGCGAGATCTGATGGGCACGATTTATCAAGCATCGGAATTGATGCCGATCATCCGGACATGCGTAATTATCATGCTTATCCACGAAATGGGACATACACTTTAGTGCAGAGCGCTGATGAATAATCCACTCTTCTCTTTCGTTCATCTCCGTGATTCCAGCCGCGAGGTGGCTTCTCTGGCATTGGTCCATTTCTCCTCGACGCTCTGGCAGGTGTTTCAGAATTACTGCAAAGATCTCGGGGAGCTCTCCACCCTCTATCATAAATTTATGCTAAATGCCCTGGAAAGCGATACGTCCACGCATGACTCAATGTTGGGCGTTAAGACGGACTTGGCGGAATCCCAGGTCAAAAAAGTGCCTGACTACGTCCGCCAATCAATATAGGAGGAATTATGAAATACAAAACCCCTTCAATGGTACTGATCCTTTGGCTGGTGTTTACCTTTGCCTTCGCAGGATATTACGATGACGTCATCGACCTCACCGGCGAAGCGCTGCGCCTGGCTTTGACCAATCTGATCTCCACCAATACCAATACCAATTACAATGGTGCCAAACTCCAGATGTTCGGCTATTTTGACAATGTAAATGGCTATGTTCGCTGCGTCTATACCGGGCAGGATTATGCCGTCCCCCAAGGCGGAATGCCGAATCAGAATATCCTCAATACCGAACATACTTATGCCCAGAGTTGGTTTTCTCCACCCAGTACCAATATCAAGAAAGCCGATCTGCATCACCTGTTCCCCACCAATGCGCAGGTCAATTCCAGCCGTGGGAATCTACCCTTTGACTGGGTGGCAAATTATTCCAACGCCACTACTTACACATCATACAACGGTTATCACTCATATCGGGGCATGAATGCCCAGAACCGCCTCGTTTTTGAACCGGCAGTTCAACACAAGGGCAATGTGGCACGCTCCCTGCTCTATTTTAACATTCGTTATGGAGATCCGCTTCTGCAACAGAATGTGGACATGATCCCCACCTTCCTGCAATGGCACATCCTCGATCCGGTTGACAATGCCGAACTCCAGCGCAACCAGAACATATACAACTATCAGAATAACCGCAACCCCTTTATCGATCATCCGGAATTCGTTGCCCGAATCTGGGGAAACGTCGCTACGGATGACCCTTCTCTGATACCTCCGCCATTGATGATCAACGCCATCTATCCCAATCCGTTTAATGATGCGGTCACGATCTTGATCAGTGTGCCGGTCAAACAAGCCGCCTCGCTGGACATATACAACCTCAAGGGACAGAAGATGCACTCTTTGCACAATGGCGTCTTGTCCGAAGGCGATCATTCCCTCGTCTTTGACGCACGAAACAGTCAAGGCATATCATTGCCCAGCGGGGTCTATCTGCTCCGCTTATCAACTCCTGATCAAATCGTCATCAAAAAAGTCGTCCTTGTTCGATGACCACACCTTCCGGCAGTAAATCCCGATTGACCACAAGCCCACTCTCAATCCGTTATCTGCCATTCGCAATGAGTATTTCGAATAGCCTTGGATGATTCTGAGATTGACTTAGAACCTCCATGCTTGATAACCTTAGTATAACCTTAGTATAACCTTACGGTCGTAAGGTTATACTAAGGTTAACGAGTAAGGAGGATAATGGCGGAATCACCCTCCGATCGAATCCAAGTTTTCCTGGGACCGAAGAATAATTTGGAAAGACCGTTGCACATAGGGGTATCACCGGCTTCAGCCGGTCGTTGCACTGACT
>CAYZZE010000039.1:0-18974 GCA_964482845.1 uncultured Candidatus Cloacimonadota bacterium | reverse complement strand
ACCTTAGTATAACCTTAGTATAACCTTACGGTCGTAAGGTTATACTAAGGTTATGGAGCAGGGAGGATAATGGCAGAAACACCATTTCGCTTGAATCTGAACCTTCTTCAGACCATTGAACGATTCATAGCGATTGGCACTGGAGTAACATGCAAACTATCGAGTTCTGTCGGACAAGACCTGTCATCATTCCACCCTTGTCAAGTGCTAGGCGGTGACTTCAGTCACCGTTCAGAACGTTACCAGGGATCAACCCGCAAGGGCATCCGGACCTTTCGAGAACTTCAGTCCGAGTGTGATCCCCCTCCCACCGGACAGGGAAAATTTTTTTTGTATGCTGGGAGTGCTTCACTTGTTCGGACTGAAGTCCTCACAATGTCTAAAAACCCGCACGCTCCGTATGTACTCTTTCGATCCGAAACGGTGGTTGAAACCACCGCCTAACATCTAATAGCACTGAGAGCGGATGGTATTGTTTTCTCACACCTCAATAACTTGTGATCCCAGTTTGTACTACCCACTTCAACATTGGATCATCCTGGACATTGATCAGGGGTTCGGGATTGGATCGAATCCCAGCAAGATTCGCTTGACATAGCGCAAGAGATAGTCGGTGCCGATGCCAATCATACCAATGATGAATACGTAAAGCAACATATCACGATAGCGCAACAGGTAACGGAAATCCAGAAGACGATATCCCATTCCGCTGCTAACGCCCAGCATTTCAGCAGCGATCACCGCGCTCCAACCGACTCCCCAAAGAACGCGGAAGAGATCAATGATCGCTGCTTTGCTGACGGGAAGTTCAATGTAGCGGAGCATAGTCCATCCGTTTGTCCCATCCAGCCGTGCCTGTTCGATGATCTCCTTCGGAATGGATCGCAGCATCTCGATCGTGATGATCACGCAATGAAAAGCCATGGAGATCAGTAGGGTGATCCCAACCGCGATTTCACCGATGCCGGCGATGATGATAATCAAAGGCAGCCAGCAAAAAGGCGAGATATGACGGATGAAATTGACCGGCAGTAACAGCATGTGATCCAGAGTTTTGCTGCGGTAACAAAGAAAACCGATGAGCATTCCGCTGAACCAACTCACTATCGTCCAGAGCGTTACCCTTCCCAGAGTGATGGCAATATCCTGAAAAAGCAGATTCACCTTATCCCCAGATCCCAATAGACATCGTCTAAGTTTGGTATCGCTTTCAGGTAACCGCTTTCCCACGAATACACAGCCATCTCACGCTGAAAACGTTTACCGCTTTCATCCAGACCCATGCGGAAGATGGTATGCTCCAAAGCGGAATCGGCTTGGCTATGGGTCAGCCCGTAATACTCCCGGACAAACTGGCGAACTGAATCCTGATCGTCTGTCATGGCGTTTATCGCCCTCTCCAGGTTGCTGTAAAGATCGATCAGGAGTTTCTTTTTACCGGGAGTTATCTGCGCTGTATTGACTGCCAGGTCGCAACATGGATGAGCAGGGTGGAAGTCGCCAAACCAGTGGATCACATTGAATTTGTCGCTGAGTTTATTGATGATCGGCACATAAGTGACGATGGCGTCCAGATCGCGGTTTTGCAAGGCCGATACTGCTTCCGAAGGCGTCCGGAAATATATCGGTTGGGCTGATATCCCTTCTCGTTTCGCATAGTCCTGCCAGAGGACATCCAGCGTGGAAGCCCTGAGCAATCCGACCTTCCTGCCTTCGAGATCCTGCGGTGACCGAATATGTGGCTGAGCCAAAATCCCATCCGTCTCGCGCTCAAAGAATGATATCGTCCTGACCGGATGTCCTTGGGTAGCGGCATTCCATACATAAGTAAAGGGAATGATGGCGGCATCGATCCTGCCCGCTACCAATGCTTCCTGGATTTCCCAGCCGCTGGTGAATGCTATGGTTTGATACTTCGCCTTATCGATTGCTCCCTTCTCCACACCCCAGGTATATGGCAAATGATCGATCGAGGGCTTGATGATGCCGAAACGCAAGACCTCCTGCTTGGTGCGGCAGCCGACGGCAAATAGCGCTACCAGCGCAACCAAAATAATGACTACTCTTTTCATAATATCTCTCCTTATAAGGCAAAAGCCACCCAGGACGGTCAGTCAGGGTGGCTTAATGCCTATTGCTTAACTGATTAGGTTTTGATTAAAGGTATCTTTTTACGACTTCGATCACTTCGGGCAGATCCATACCGATATTTTGCAGATGTTCGATGGTGGGCACGCCTTCGGGAGTCCAGCCCTTACGTTTATAGACAGCGTCGATCAATTGTTGATACTGGTCTTCACGATAGGCGCGCAAGATGGCCATCTTTTCCTCGACACTCTTGCCTTGGGGATCGATGCCGATCTTGTCTTGCAATTGGTTGTCATAGCGCTCCGCCCGGGAAAGGTATTCTTCCCCGGTGACGGGTCCGACGGCACGGTAGGGTGGGACATCGTCGGTCCGGCGTCCCTTGCCCATACGCATGCAAAAGACCTTCTGGAAGTTATAGACCCGTTCGGACTGGCGGATCAATTCGTGCTTATCCAAGGGTTTGCCAGTGATCGCACGGTAGATCTGAACGTAGTTTTGCACGTGTTCCGGAACCTTGGCGGGTTCATCGGTCTGAGCATTGTCCTCGGGTTCGATGTCATTCCATGGGAGTTTGCATAGTCCTTGCAGACCAAACCAGGTGCGGAACATCGGAAAATAATGCAGCGCCTCGGCTTTGTCCTCAAAGGTCGGGATATGGTTATTGACCATATCCATAAAGATCAGCCAGGCCTCATCATGCTGCGGACCTTTGAGCGCCAGAGTGTATCCACCCTGTTGGGCAAGGGATTCTTTGCTCATATACTGGGAATATTCCAATCCCTTTGCTTCCATACCGATATCGTGGAGGAAACTGGGATCGGCGCCATACTCGCGGGCAAAGATCTCCTTCATTTTGCGGACGCCTTGGCCTACGGTCACGCCAAAACCCTCACCACGTGCCATTTGGTGCAATATCTCAAAGGCGGCATCGGCATTTCCCCAGGCGAGATCGAGGCCACCAGTCTTATCCTTGTCCAAGATTCCGTTTTCATAACACTCCATGGCAAACGCGACACAAGTGCCAAATGAGATCGTGTCTATACCATAGGTATCGCAGTAGAAATTGAGTTCCACCACGTCCTTTGGATCCCAGATGCATAGGTTTGAGCCGCATCCGGCGCCTGTCTCATATTCGGGTCCATCCACACAGACCTTATGTCCTTTGTACGGTCCGGAACGGGGGACGAAATTGTCCACCGCCTTGCAACAGGACAGGGAGCAGCCATACCAACAGCCATCCGGCATGTTTTGGGTAAAGAGTTTCTTAAATTCCCAGGATGCCAGTCCGATCGCCTCGGGCATCTGACCATACTTGAAGTTGCGAATCGGTAAAAGATCATAATCATTCATGATCTCCATCAGATGTGCGGTTCCGCATTCACGCATATGGCATTGATGAGCATCGCCTTTTTCGATCTCACGGTGGAGCTTGAGCCCGGTCTCCTGGAGCATATTCAGATCGACAGGGTTATTGGTGTCGCCTTTGAGACCGGAGTATTTGACGACCAGTGCTTTGATCTTCTTGTCACGAAAAACGCGTCCGGTGCCGCCACGACCTGCTTGCTTGAGCCGTGCTACCTTGCGCCTTTTGTCCCAGAAGGAAAAATTGAGGCAACTGATATCACAATGATCAGCCCCACGACCGGCAGAAACGACCGACACAAACTGGTATTTATCTGGACTATCGGCAAATTCTTCGATCAGCCGTTCGGCAAGGATATGGCTGTTGATCTCTACGTCCGGTGCCGTCACGATGCGGATAAGTCCTTTGTCTCCATCGATATAGACGATGATCTCCTCTTTAGCTTTACCCTGCAGTTCGATGGCATCAAAGCCGGCAAACTTGGCATAAGGTCCGAAATGACCGCCAACGTTGCAATCGACCGGAATTCCAGTAAGTGGAGAAATCGTGGTGACGATCGATTTACCAGATCCGGGATAGTTGGTATTGCCGCATAAAGGACCGAAGGATATACAGATCTCGTTCTCCGGATCGTTCCACTTCGTGTTGTCTTTTACGCCATGCCACATCAAATAAAGGTCAAATCCCTTGCCCCCGACGAATTTCTCGACCATCAGATCGCTTACCGGTTTTTCGGCGATCTCCCGGGTGCCCAAGTTTATATAGAGGGTGCGCCGGTTGTAGCCTTTGTCGATGGGACGTAACTCATACCCGTATTCAGCGAGCAGTTTTCTTTCTATCTTGCCCATGTCTTCTCCTTATTCCTGGTCAATGGCTATTGCTGCAACGGGACAGGACTTGGTACACACGCCACAGGCGATACACTTAAAGGGATATAGCCCCTGCTTGAAATGCATCATGGTATTGGTCGGGCAAGCCGCAACGCACATCAGGCAATTGATACAGAGGAATTTATTGAGCATCACCACTCCCTGATGATTAATGCTGAGGGATTGGGTTGGACAGGTGGCTATGCATACCTGGCACTGATTGCAGACATTCATATCATATGCAGAGTCCGCCTCAGTGATCCGAATGCATGATCTTTCAGCATTATCTTCCTTGAAATATAGTGTGGAGCATGCACTCTCACAGGCATGACACCCGATACATCTATCGGGATATGTTTTCAGATACTTCTTCACTTCCTGCTCCTATATTTGTTCTTTGGGCTGAAGTTTAACAAACTGCCCTGTTTCGTCAATCAAAATCTCTTGCGGTGCCGCATTGATTTTGTCTCTCACCTGCCGATCAACTTATTTAACAGAACGATGACCAGCAAGAAACCGAAGCACAGACCCATCCCCAGCAATAAGATAACATGAAAAAGCGCAATGTAGATCTGGTTCTGCTGAAGCCAGCCAATAGAAAAACTCCCCATCCAGACAGTCGCCAGATTGAATACGATCAGACAGATCAATAGCGTGATGAAGCCCGGAGCGAGGTGCTTGATATCAGCCGTGCTGAGATTGACATAGTTGCCGATGGAAAAACTCAGATACAGAAAAAGCAGATACCGCCATTCTAATCCAAAGAGGTTGAAAGTGATATTGCGAATCACGGCAACAGCTATGGATACAACGTTATGGATCGAGACCCTGAGCAGGGATGCGATCCCGCCATTGTAATCGACCGTCCTTGATCCTCTCATCAGTTCTTGAAGGTTAAGGTCGAGCAAGTATCTCGCCAACAGGTAGATAAGCGTGCTGCCCAGAATGATCGGGCCGATGCCAATAAAGAAATTGCCGATACGATGGTAGAGGTTGCGGGAATTGTAGGTATGATCCACGCATCCCCAGGAACCATCTGCTGCGCCTGGTTTGAATAACACTAATCTTGTTATCCTGTGCCCAAAGAGCAAGGCAAAGACGGCATGACCCAATTCATGCACTGGCACTCCGATCCAAGCAATAAGGATTATGTATGCCTTGGTTCCGACAAGCCGCACACTCTGGTTCATCAGCACTACATTCAATTTTTGCATTACCAACGCCAGCAGCATGCTGATCCCGAATACGATGAGCAATTGCTTCAACGTGATGATGCCGGCAAAAGCAAGATAATCCAAAGCCCGATGTACACTCTCTTGCATAGTGCTTCCTCAAAGAACAGGGAAATCCGGTGCTGCGGATCTCCCTGCTATATCGATTTTCTTAGTTTATGTGATACTATTTGATCATCACCATCTTTTTCGTCTCCATCCGTTTGCCGCTGATCAGACGATACATATAGACACCGGAACCCACTGGCTGGAATTGATCATCCATACCGTCCCAGACAATAGCGTGTAGTCCTTTATTCAGTTCGCCTCTAAACAGCGTTCTGACCAGTTGTCCTTTTACATTGTAGATATTGAGCGTAAAGGGCTGTTTGTCGTCTTGGACGGAGAAGCTAATGGTCGTGGACGGGTTGAAGGGATTGGGATAATTTTGTGCAAGGTGGAATGTTTGGCCGGGAGGAGCGACCGGATCGCTATTGGAAACGGTCTCATTGCTGATCTTCTGTGCATAAAGTCCGAGGATTTCGGTCTTACCGCTGGCACGACCGTCAGACCAGATAGCGATCGCCTCGTTGTTGTTCATCGGTATAATGATGGGCAGATACTGTGATTTTTCGGCGCCGCACATAAGCTGGCTGCCATTACCTACCAGCGTTCCATCGGGATTGATATAGCGGTAGAAAATGTCTGCCTCCTCACCAGGGAATTCCGACCAAGCCACAACCAGTCCGCCATTCTGGAATCTTGCCAGCCAGGGCGACTCCTTCGAATAGGGGTTCTGGGACACATATTGGCCAAAAGGACCCCATTGTGGTTGTCCGCCAAAGTAAAATCGGGAACTGGCAATATCAGGATTGCCGGTAAGGTTTTCACTCCAGACGAAAGTGATACCTTCATTGCCGACTACCATAGTGTGCATTTCCTGTTCGTTACTGGAATTGGTCATCTGCAATCCCAATGGATTCCAGATATACTCACCGGTTACGGATATGTGTTGACCATACAGGGATTTCATAAAGTCACCCCGCATATCCTGCCACAGAATGGCAATACCCTGGGGAGTTTGCTTGAACTGAGGCAATAATTGGACTCTGTCGTGGTTCACATAAGTCGAGACCGCCACGCCTTCATTTTGCCAGCCGGCGGCAGGAGTGCCATCCGGATGTACCAGTTTCACCCAGATCGATGTTATGGTCGGGTCATTGGGATCGGCGCGTTTCCAGATAAAGTAACGCTTATCCAGACCCAATATCTGACATTCATTGTTCAGTTGCGCGGTGGGTAAGGCAGAGATCCTTATTCCGTCTGGTCCCCATTGTCTTACTCCATCAGTGATCTTTTGCCCCCAGACGTGCATATAGAAACTGCCTGCCACAAAGTCATAATTCGACCACCCGATATAGATCGAGCCCTCTTCATAACTGATATATGGATTACGTTGACCCAAAGGCGAAGCCGTTGTCAATTCCAGTCCCATGTCTCCCCACATACGGTTGCCGGCTGGATCGAGCAATTGTGCAAAAATCTTTGAATCATCATAACGTCTGTCTTCCCAGACGATGGCAAAACTATCATCAGGCAGGACAACCACTTGGGGAGTAAACTGATCGCCTCCTGTGAGCAAGGTCACCGGCACACCAAATTCCTCAAACAATATGGTTCCATCCAGATTGATGATCTGAAAATAGATCTGCGAGCCCATATTGGCAAATCGGGTATCGTGCCAGACCACTACCACATCATTCTGACGGCGGGCAGCGACAAACTGGTCTTTTATTGCGTCACCGCTCAGTCCCCAGAATACCTCCACTCCATCTGCAGCGAGCAGGGGAGTTCCCGCAGCGTTCAACACCTGATAGTAGAGCCCGACCGATCCATTGCGCATATCCATCCATGAGACATAGACATGCCCGCCAGCCACTTTAACGATACCGCCGCTTTGTTCATTGGCAGCGGTGCAGATCGCCCGGCCACCGGGAGTCCATAGGGCTTGTCCGGCGGCATTGTAATGTTGGGCATAGACATCAATGTTGGGAGCATTGCCATTACGAGCATCTTCCCAAACCATATAAACGCCTCCATTCCCATCGGAAGCGAGACGGACTTGCCGTTGGAAGAATTCGGCAGTGCTGACGGCTACTCCCAGGGGATGCCAGAGTTTTTGTCCGGTAGCATTGATCTTTTGGGCAAACATATCCGGGTTTTGATTGTCAAATCTTTTGTCTTCCCATGCGATCACCACCGCGGTGTCAGAGGTCTTTATGATGCGCGGATTCTCCTGCAAGGACGGCTGGGGAGCATCATTATCGCTGAATACGGTATATGGCTCAGGCCACAACAACTGCCCGGCAAGATTGATCTTCTGGGCATAGATATCCGGATGGATATTACGTGCATCCTGCCAGACGAAGACGAATTCACCATTACCCAGAGGAGCCATCCGCACCTTGCTCTGATTACCATCCGCAGTGCTCAAAGGGATGAACCAATCCATCGTGCCGACCCCAAGGAAACGCTTGGTAAATAGATCATCGACTCCGCTCACGGTATAGGTGTAAGCAATGATCAATCCACCGGTTCCATCCGCCCACATCGTGTTATGTTCTTCATCACCAGTGCCATCGGCAATGGGGATGCCATGAGTCGTCCACTGTGGTACGCCGCTTCCAGCCACCCGCTGTCCATAAAGGTCTTTCCCCGGATTACGGGAATCCACCCACACGATGTAAGCGCCACCGATGGCATCGGGTTCGATATTGAGAGCGATCTGTACGCCGGGAAGAGTGCAGATCGGAACTCCCCCCGCCTGCCAGAGGAGGTGACCGGCATTATTGATCTTTTGAGCATAGACGTCTCCATCCGGATCGAAAGCAAAATCAATCCAAGCAATGACATAATTACCATCTGATGTCTTGATGATCACCGGATCTTCCTGGCGGTCAGGTTTGCCATCGACCATCAGCGGCGCTCCCCAAACTAAATTTCCTTGAGCGTCAACTTTTTGGGCATACAAGTCACGTTCCCCGAGTTTTGTATCCGACCAAACGTAAATTGCGCCACCATCAGTGGTCTCGGTGGCAGTTCTAAACCACTCGATATTTACTCCGTGACGGATGGCAAGTTCATTCTGCCACAATAAGTTGGCATTAACTACAATTGTGCTGAAGATCAGCAGGAACAGGGTTATGGATGTCTTCACGAGTTCCTCCATCTATTTTATCATAACTTTAGGACACTTATCATCCGTGCAATATTCTTTCCAATATAGGAATCAAACTATTCCCCAGGCTTCCAAAACATTAAAACCCGTCCCTCCTCCGCCCCCGGTAAATTGATGCCGCATCTTCTACCCCTGATGCCAAATGCATCACAAACAAGATGATTGATCAAGTCGATTTTCAGCCAGGTTTCTCCCGAGATATCACCGCGAACTCGGGAGGATCTGGGGAAAAACCCGAATGCAAACTCCGGGAAAGCGGCAGGATAAAGGGATCGGGACGGCATCGGCGAGTAATACTCAATTACAAGGCACGATTAATCATGACAGAATCACTCGTAAAGAGCCTTGCACATACCGGAATCACCAATTTCCGAGAACGTGAATAAACAATATCGCCTCTCCTTCCAGCCAGTTAGCAATATGAATGTCAGATAATTGGGATACTCGCTGAATCAACCGCTCGGAGTTATCCAACAGTCTCAGGAGGTTTAGATTCGAGCGGATTAGTGTTTTCTCCTTAGTCCTCCCTGCTTCATAACCTTAGTATAACCTTACGGTCGTAAGGTTATACTAAGGTTATACTAAGGTTATCAAGCAAGGAGGACTAAAATGGTTAATCTGGATCACACTTCGACCGGTGATGATCTGCTTCCTCGGCCGATGAAACGTATGCTAAATTATCGCAATCCATACCACAATCAAACCTGGTTTCGGGTGGATCGGCAGGCATTCACCGACAAAGATCACAATAACCTGGGCAGTTACTTCATCCATATCTATAACCTCAGGGGGTAAAATGTCCGCAGCATGAGACTCGATCCGGGCAAGTCCGGCGGCTTATTTGCTCGCTGCGGTGGCAAAGCCCAGAATGGGAAGATCTTCCCCACGGAATCTACCTGGTAAATCCGACGCTCAATGATAAACATGTTCCGAGCAGGAGAGTGACTCTGATCTGGCAATAATAGACCGACAGATCATATTTGACGGAGAACGAACAATTACACTCAAGACGAGATGGACGTTGTCCTGGGGGGGGCTGATGACAGCGTGGGAGTTTTCTCTAATCCGGCGATGGTAGTGGATTTTATGCTTGACGTTTAAGCACATTCCAAAAGATTGCCCCCAGAGAAATAATCAAAGAAAAACGAGGAGTGTGTAATGAAACAGAGAGTAATCATCATGGGAGCGGCGGGACGCGACTTTCATAACTTCAATGTCTGGTTCCGCAATAACGAGAACTACGAAGTAGTCGCTTTTACCGCCACCCAGATTCCTGGCATTGACGGCAAGAAATATCCTGCCGAACTTGCCGGAGCCCTCTATCCCAACGGTATTCAGATCTTCCCGGAAGCCGAGATCGTGGAACTCATCAAGAAACACAATGTCGATCTGGTCGTCTTTTCCTATAGCGATCAGCCGCATGAAGCCGTGATGAACAAAGGCGCAATCGTCAATGCCGCCGGTGCGGACTTTATGATGATGGGCGCCCGTCACACCATGATCAGGACCAGCAAACCACTGGTCACGATCTGTGCCTCCCGAACCGGTTGTGGCAAATCCCAGACGACCCGTGCGGTGATCAAAGCCCTCAAAGCCAAAGGTCTCAAGGTCGTCTCCATCCGTCATCCGATGCCTTACGGCGATCTCATCGCCCAGAAAGTGCAGCGCTTTGGTTCATTGGAAGATATCGATAACCACAATTGCACCATTGAAGAGCGCGAGGAATTTGAACCCCATATCAAAATGAATAGCGTGATCTATGCCGGGGTGGACTATGAAGCCATCATCCGCGATGCCGAGAAGGAGGCCGATGTCATCGTCTGGGACGGTGGAAACAACGATATCCCCTTCTACTGCTCAGACAAGCAGGTCAATATCGTCGTCGTCGATCCGCACCGTCCCGGTGACGAGATTACATATTATCCCGGCGAGACCAATGTCATCCGTGCCGATGTGATCGTGATCAATAAGATCGACAGCGCTGATCTGGATGATATCCAATGCGTCCGCGAAAATGTCCGTGACCGCAATCCCCATGCCATCATCATCGAAGCCGCTTCACCGCTCTTTGTGGACGATCCTGCGTTGATCAGAGGCAAGCGCGTCCTCGTCGTGGAAGACGGTCCTACCCTCACACATGGTGAAATGACTTATGGTGCAGGCGTCGTCGCTGCCGAAAAATATGGCTGTGCTGATCTGGTCGATCCACGCCCCTGGGCGATCGGCGAGATTAAGCAAACCTTTGAGGACTATCCCGAGATCGGCGTTCTGCTGCCAGCCATGGGATACAGCGACCAGCAGATCAAGGATATGGAAGATACGATCAATTCCACTGAATGCGAAGCCGTCGTCATTGCCACCCCGATCGATCTGCGCCGCATTATTCATATCAACAAGCCCGCTTGCGCCGTGACTTATGAGCTGCAGGAAATCGGCGTGCCCACCATTGCCGATGTCCTCAAGCATTTCTAAGTCAAGCACAAATCAAGGATTAATACTATTGTCGGCGGTTCGGTGACCGCCTCGCAGGTAATGCCACTCCCCGAAAGTCCCCAATTGGACTTTCGGGGAAATTGAGTTTTATACAAGGAGAATTATAATGGATAAGAAAGCCGTTTTGGCTCTGGGCGGAAACGCCATCATAAAAGCCGGTCAAAAAGGAACCATCAGTGAACAATTTGCCAATACCCGCGACTCTCTTGGTGGTGTAGTGGAACTTATTCGCCAGGGCTATAAACTGGCGATCACCCATGGCAACGGTCCTCAGGTAGGCAACCTATTGCGCCAACAGGAAGCCGGAGAACAAGAAGGCATCGCACCCCTGCCTCTGGGTGTCTTGAATGCCGCCACCGAAGGAACGATGGGTTATATGATCGAGCAGTCCCTGCAAAATCGCCTGCACCAAGTGGGTATCGACAAACAGGTCGTCACCATTACCGCTCAGGTCGTGGTTGACCGGAATGACCCCAGCATGCTCAACCCCACCAAATTCGTCGGGAGCACTTACTACACGCGGGAACAGGCGGAACACCTGAAGCAAGAACTCGGCTGGACGCTGAAAGAGGACTCCGGCAAGGGTTACCGCCGCGTCGTTCCCTCACCCTATCCGATCGATATTGTCCCTGCCAGTACGGTCAAAGACCTCGTCAATCAGGGTAAGATCGTCATCACCGTCGGTGGAGGGGGTATTCCCGTATATATTGATGACAAGGGCAATTACGAAGGTGTGGATGCCGTGATCGATAAGGACTTTGCCTCAATGCTGCTGGCGATCGAGATCGATGCCGACCTGCTGGTGATACTTACCGGTGTGGATAAAGTATCCATCGACTATGGACAACCCTGCCAGCGTGATCTGAACGTCCTTTCCGTTACCGACGCCCAAAAGTATTATGAGGAAGGTCAATTCCCCGCCGGCAGTATGGGACCCAAGATCCTCGCCGCCATTGACTTCATCCAAAAAGGCGGCAAAGAAGTGCTGATCACTTCTATCGACTGCATTGTTGATGCTTTTGCTGGCAAAACCGGCACCAGGATCATACCATAATAGTGACTTTTTCATGTATCGAATGCTATTACCTCTCATATCGCTGTTGATTTTCTTTCTGTCTGCCTGTTCCCAACCGGTTTACAATTATCGGCAGGTGGAAATGGACAACAGCAACCCGACGCTGATCCGGACAAAACCGTCTATATCATCACCGCCGGCGACAAGAAATGGCGGTGGAGAAGAGCCGATCTGCAATTGATCTGCAGCGCATCCACCAAAGCAAATAACGATCCGACCTTGGCTCAAATCAGGGAGCATATCCCGATCCTCCAGTGAGTTTATGCTTGACAGATATCAGCGCGTAATAGAATTGGGGCTCCGTATATGATACAGATTTCCGGGGCATTAGCTCAGCTGGGAGAGCGCATGACTGGCAGTCATGAGGTCAGCGGTTCGATCCCGCTATGCTCCACCATAAATTACCCCTTCACATCTTGCCCTTTGCAGTGTGAAGGGGTTCTTTCATTTTCAAAGGAATAGAAATGAAACCAATCGACCGACAGATTCTTTCCGTTATCGAGATGCACGCCGTTAAAGCTCGAGCGGCGATCTTGCATATGACCACCCTTGCCCAAAGCGGACATCCCGGCGGCTCCATGTCCGCCATCGAGATCATCCTGTCGCTCTACCAGAACATGCGTCATGCTCCTGACAATCCCTCCTTGCCGGAGCGTGACAGATTGGTGATCAGCAATGGACATGTCTCGCCTGCTGTTTATTCAGCGCTTGCTTTGAACGGATACTTCGACCTTGAGGATGCCATATCCGGATACCGCAAGATCGGCAGCATCTTCCCGGGGCATGTGGAACGCATCACTCCCGGGATCGAATGGTCAAGCGGAAATCTGGGACAGGGTCTTTCTGCTGCCTGTGGGTTTGCCCTTGCCTCTCGAATCAACAGCATCAAATACCGCGTCTGGACGATAATGGGCGACGGCGAACAGCAAAAAGGACAGATCAGTGAAGCCCGGCGTTTTGCCATCAAATACAACCTTTCAAACCTTGCCGTATTTATCGATTACAACCGTCTCCAGATCGGTGGGGACATCAATGCCATCATGCCCCAGAACATCCGGTGCAATTGGGAAGCCGACGGATGGAATGTGCTGGAGATCCAGGGACACGATCTTGCCCAGATCATCATCGCTATCCAGGATGCTATGGCTACCGATAGACCTACCATGATCCTTGCTCACACCATCATGGGCAAAGGCATCCCCTTTATGGAAAACCAAGCCAAATACCACGGCTCTCCCCTATCTGAAGCACAATTGGACGATGCCCTCAAGTTACTCGGCATGCCCAACCGCTTGGATGAATACCGCCGCTTGCGCAACAAAAATGGAAAGAGCCACGCAGCCGTAAACCTGAACCAATGGCGACCTGCCATCACTCCGGGAAGACACATCATCTATGATAATGAGACCGATAATCGTAGCGCCTGGGGCAATGCCCTGGCTGATCTAGCAATACACAACAAAGACAGCCAAACCCCGATGGTCGTTCTTGACTGCGACCTTCAGGGCAGCGTCAAGACCGACAAATTTGAGAAAACGATGCCGGACAGATTTTTCCAATGCGGTATCATGGAACACCATACTACGGTAATGGGCGGCGCGCTATCCACTTGCGGCGTCCAGACCTTTTGGGCAGACTTTGGCGTCTTTGGCGTGGAAGAGGTCTTTAATATGCAGCGACTCAACGACATTAACCACACCAACCTCAAGACCGTGGTCACTCACGTGGGAATAGACGTCGGCGAAGACGGAGTCACCCATCAGTGCATCAACTATATTGGTTTGATGCGTAATCTTTTTGGCTACCGGCTTGTTTCGCCTGCCGATCCCAATCATACCGATAGGATCGTTCGCTGGGTCGCCACCCAAAACGGAAATTATCTGATTACTATGGGACGCTCCAAACTGCCCATCCTGCGTAATGAGTATCAAGAGGTCTATTATGGACTGGATTACTCATACGAATACGGGAAAATGGACATCCTGCGCGAGGGTAAGGAAGCCACCGTTTTGGTGACCGGTACCCCGGTTGGCAGAGTAACCAAAGCCGTCGATATTTTGCGGGAAGAAGGCATCTTCCTACGTCTGATGTATGTCTCTTCTCCGCTTGAGATCTCGCGGCAGGATCTGGTTCTCGCTGCTGCTACCGGGATGATATTTACCATCGAAGACCATAACATCAATGCTGGATTAGGTGCCATTATTGCTGACAAACTGGTTTCGGCAAAGATCAATTGCCCGGTTCACAAGATTGGAGTCCATGAATACCCCCTATCCGGCACTGCAGATGATCTGTTTAAGACCTTTCAGATGGATCACGCTTCCCTGGTTAAGACCATCAAGCAAGTGCTTGACCTATAATAAATGTACACCGGAGACCACGTGTCTGATTTCAAGCCCCGTCCGCGTCAAACAAAAGGACACCGATACACCATTATCATCGCTGGAAAAGCCGGCGAAGGCATCAAAAAAGCCGCCCAAGTGATCGCCCAAATTCTTGACCGGCGCAGCCGATACGTTTTCCAGACCGACGATTACCAGAGTTTGATCAAAGGCGGACACAATTTCTCCGTCGTGTCCAGTGATACAGAACCCATCTATAGCGCCTACTCAGACGCCGATATTCTCATCTGTTTCGATCAGAAAAGCATGGATCAACACGCCTCATCCCTGGCTCCGGATGCTCTGTTGTTCCACAATTCAGACGATGGAACATCAGACTTCGGATATGGATTACCGCTCACCACCACGATGAAACACGTCTTTGGCAAGAGTGGGAACATCAGCGTCTCGGCGGTGGCGATCGCCTGTGCCGTTTTGGGGATAAGTGCAGATGAGACCCAGAGCATAGTACGCCAAAACTATCGCCGCGATTCTGAAACTAATGCCCAATACGCCAAAGCGATACATGATCTGATCAAGATACCAGCCATTGATTTACCGACCGCACATAACAAACCCTCTCACACCCTCTTATCCGGCAACCAGTTGATAGCCCTCGGCGCATATAGTGCCGGACTGGACTTCTATTATGGCTATCCGATGACGCCCGCATCTTCGATCCTGCACTATTTGGCAGCCATGCGTGACAAACTGGGCGTCTATGCCATCCATGCCGAAAGTGAGGTCGCAGTGATCAATATGGCAATCGGAACGGCCTTTACCGGATGCCGGGTTGCCGTGGGAAGCAGCGGCGGTGGGGTGGCTCTGATGCAAGAGGGCTTTTCCCTGTGCGGCATGGCAGAAGTCCCGATGCTATTCATCCTATCCTCTCGTCCGGGACCAGCCACCGGCGTCTCCACCTATACCGCTCAGGAAGACCTTTTCTTTGCGTTGCATCAAGGTCATGGCGAATTCCCCCGCATCGTTGCCGCCCCTGATGGTTTTGAGCGCGCCTTTATCCTCGCTCATGAACTTATGAAACTTGCCTGGCAGACGCAATCGCCATGCATCTTGCTCACCGAAAAACACCTGTCTGAGAGTAGTGCCGGAGTAGAACTGCCTTCTGATATAAAGATCAATCCCGAAGCCTCGCCGGAGCTGCAAAGGGATGACTACAAACGCTATCGCATCACTGAGAACGGCGTCTCACCGCTCGCTTTTCCACCCGCAATACACTCCATCAAATGGAATTCCCATGAACACCTGGAATCGGGACTCAGAACCGACAGGATGGATGCGATGATTGCCATCAAGGACAAGCGTGAACGCAAGTATCTCACCATTGAACAAGCGGTTAAGAATCATCAACGGATAGCGGTCTATGGTCATGGCACTCCTCTTGTCCTCTGTTATGGCTCCACTACACTGGAACTGCGTGAAGCAGCTAAACACCTCGATCAAAAGGTCAGCATCATTGCATTGATCTATCTGGAGCCCTTCCCTGCCGATCTCCTCGCAGAATATGACGGACAAAACGCCATTATCGTCGAACATAATTCACATGGTTCTTTAGGCTTGCTTCTGGAAGAGAAGACCCGCTTGAACATCATTGGCGACATCCGTAAGTATGACGGCAGACCCTTTGAGCCCAAAGACCTCGCCAGGCGCTTGCAGGAGGTGATCGATGCGACGTCTTGACACTCCGAATGAAAACACTTGGTGCAAGGGATGCGGGAATTTTGGCATCCTCGCCGCCTTCAAAAATACGGTTACTCAGTTGGACTCCGAAGGCATGTCCGCTGGCAATATCGTGATCACCTGCGGCATCGGTTGCCACGGTAAGATCTTTGATTACATAAACCTAAGCGGTTTTTACGGGCTGCACGGCAGAGCGGTGGCCTTGGCGCAAGGAATCAAACTTGCCAATCCTGCGCTCAGGGTCGTCTGTTTTTCCGGTGATGGCGATTCCATGAGCGAGGGATTGGAGCATATCCTTTTTGCTGCCAAGCGGAATATGGATATTACGGTCATCCTGCACAACAATGGAGTTTACGGACTCACCACCGGTCAGTTTTCCCCGGTGATGGCCCCCGGTTACAAGGGTTTATCCACCCCCTTCGGCAGCATCGAATCGCCTTTTGCCGTTCAACCCCTGCTCATGGAAGCCGGAGCGACCTTCCTCGCCCGCACTTATTCCGTCAAGCTGGATCATATGCAGGAGATGATCCACCGTGCCATTGTCCACCAGGGCTTTGCCGTGGTGGAAGTGCTCCAGCCCTGCGTCAGTTACAACAATACTTATACCTTCTACAACGAAAAGACCTCCCTTCTGACCGACATTCCAACCGATGAAGAAACCGCACGCCGATTGGCAAAATCCGCCGATCCCATCCATCTCGGCATCTTCCGCCAAGAGGACAAACCCACCTATCACGAACTCCTCTATGGCGATCATAATCCACACCTTGAGCGCCGTTCGGACCATGAGAGGATCGCCCTTCTCAAGAGCATTTTTGACCGAGGATAACCACCCGTGAAGATATGCCGAACTCAACTGCTTCGCCTCCTGATCCAGATCCTCGCTCTGATCCCCACTTACTATGTGCTCTACCGGCTGATCGTCGGCACCTTCCAGATCGTCCATTCTTGGTGTCCCTATTCAGTTATCTGCTTTGGTATCTACAATTTCACTTTCACGTCAGCCATTGCCCTTGCCATGAATTTTGCCATCCTCACGGGTCTGGTCATCGCTACTACCACCATTTTCTGGGGACGCAAATTCTGTGGCTACCTTTGTCCTCTGGGGACTTATCAAGAGGCATTGTATCAATTGCGCAGCAGAAAATACCGCTGTTCCAAACGAGTGCCCTTTTACCTTGAACGCAGGTTAGCCGGATTGAAGTATCTTGTTCTGGTTTTGAACGTTACCTTCGTGGTTATCGGCATCAGTTACATCTATATGCGCTTCTGTCCCGTAGTTGCATTTTCAACCGCACTACGCATGATACCCGGTGGCATCGTGATCCTCACCCTGATCACCATAGGCGGACTTCTCACCGAACGGATGTGGTGCCGCTGGCTCTGTCCCTATGCCGCTCTGATGAATGTCTTTCAGTGGTTGTCTGAGCTGTTCAAGATTAAACGTTTCAAGTTGATCAGGAATCTGGAGAGTTGCGTGGACTGCGGGATCTGTATGCAATACTGTCCGACGAACATCAACCTTCAGGAATCGGAAGTGATCGAAAACCTCAATTGCATCCATTGCATGATGTGCGCCGCCAAATGTCCCAAACCCGGCACCTTTACCACCGTCAACCATCGCAAAGAGGATTGATCCAGATGTGCCTGACACCGGTGAGTATTAGATGAAAGATACGATTTTAAGGATACTGTTCCTGTTGTTATTGGCTACCATAGTCATCTGGCAAGCGCTGATCACATTCGGCATTATCAAAGCCCCGGGACGCAAACCACCGTTACCGAGAGAGACCATCTCTGAAACAACTGACAATAAAGTATCAGAGCCCGAAAACAGCTCTAACGGAACCCCGCAACATCCATCGATCCCTACGGACACCGTTAGACGAGATACTATTGCCCAAACCATCAAGACCACTACCGAAAAGAAGAAAACCCCAATCCAAAAAGAAGAACCCACCTACACCATCGATACCAGCAAGTGTATTACATGCCAGCTATGTATCCCTGTCTGTCCCGTTGGCGCAATCTCTATCAAAGACGGTAAAGCACATATCGATCAGGATATCTGCATCAATTGCGGAATCTGCCATGACGGCGATGGCGAGGATTATGACGGCTGTCCGGTCGATGCCATCACCAAAAAGTAAGCTATTTCCCCATCGATCATCCCTTCTTTCCTTTATTTTTCTGTCACCTAAAAAAACCTATTCCCGATGGAGATATCCTCCCTCTCCCCTGATACATAGCTTCGAGTTCTCCTCGAGATGGCTCCGAGTACTCGAAGCCATCTCGGTAGAAACCTGACTTAATGCCGAGGCAAAATATCAAGAAGAGTGTTGCACATATTGGAATTACCAAATCTCGAGAACGTGGAAATACAACATTGTCTCTCCTTCCAGCACTGTCAGTAATAAATTAGGATTATGCCTGTCAGATAGTCTGGATGCTCTTTGAGTCAACCGCTCTGAGTTATCTGAAGGTCTCAAGAAGGTTTGGATTTAAGCGGAATAGTGCTTTCTCCTGCATTCTCCCTGCTTCATAACCTTAGTATAACC
>CAYZZE010000038.1:0-19142 GCA_964482845.1 uncultured Candidatus Cloacimonadota bacterium | reverse complement strand
TCTTAGAGTTATTATTAGGGAGTTGCATTTACCCACTCGGTTTGAAAGAGAGCCTGAATTATTCAAGGGTCTTTTTCATTAGAAAAGGAAACCACCAGGAAAGGGATCTTCCTTGGGGGTAGGGATGAACCTATTCGGGATTATGTTCTATATGATCAATTGGTTTGACCGACCAACTGGGTGACGGTTGCCAAGCGGCGGTTGATATCGGTCAATACTTCAGGCTCAGTGGTGCGGTTGCGGGCATCTCTCAAAAATTCTTCTGCTCTTCTGAAGAGTGCATGGGCCTGCTGTTTGGCGGTATCTCGTTGTTGTTTCAGAGTAGTTGCCTGGCGTCCGACGGCTTCGGCGGCGCGCTTTTCCAGATCAACGAAGCGGTTGTATTGTTCAGTGCCCCGGGTCTGATTGATCGTTCCGAGGATGACATAGGATTGGTAGAGCGAACTGTCTTTGGTGATAGCCAGATTGGCATTGGTCTCGGCATCGGGAAGTTTGTTTTGTGCCAGATAGATGCTGGCGAGATTGAGGTAGGAAAGCGCATTATCGGGGGCGATCCTTTTCAGGGCATTCATTGATTCGATGGCTTTATCGTAGAATTGATTGGCGCTGGCGGCATTGGGAGCGTCCCCGGCGAGCATGCGATATAAACTGACGATATTGAGATATGCCTGCACATTTTCGCGATTGTTTTGGATCACCCGTTCATATTTGGTGATGGCTTCATTGATCCTGCCGGTTTTTTGATAACTGACGGCAAGGCGGCGGGCAATTATGTCATTTTCGGGGAACTGCGAGTAGGCAAATTCGAGATATTCGATCGCCTCGCCAAAGCGTTCCTGATCATAAAACAGGAATGCCAGACGATACATGGCGGCGGTAAATTGGGGATCCACCTGAATGGCTTTTCTCAGAGCGGCAATGGCGAGATCGATCTGGTTGTTTTGGGCATAGTTGTTGCCAATGAGGAGATACAATTCGGCATCCTGGGTCAGTAGAGCCACTTTTTCCATGGTTTTGATCTGGTTTGTCCAATCGTTGGTACTTTCATAGACCTTGATTAAAAGTTCCAGCGAACGGACGTTATCCGGCTCGAAAGCCATAGCGCGATCGATGAATCTCTTTGCTTCGGCATATTTTTGGGTTTTGTGATTGATATCAGCGAGATAGAAGTAGGCCTCCTTGCGGTCGGTATCGAGTTCGATAACTGAAAGGAAACCCTGTTCTGCGGTCTTGAGATCGCCGGCAGCGTAATTGTTCATGGCGATATTGTATAACTTATCGATCTCGCTGCTGATAAATTCATCGAGGTTTTTTAAAAACACGTTTTCCAGCGTAGCCCAGCGGGAGTTGCGCTGTTTGCCCACGTTGAAGGAGATACTTCTCAGTTCATTGGTTCTGGTGCTATATAGGCGCATGGCGACGGAAAATTCATTGCCTCGGGCGCTAATGGTGCCGACGATGACAAATTCCACTGCGAGATCTTTGGCGATCCTTGCCAGGCTTTCCTTGCGCAGGGCTTCCACATCTCCCATGCCGGCGCTCATGTAGTAACGTTCCACTTCTCGCATGTCTTTGAGTTCATATTTTTCCGCTTTGCTGAATGTGTGCTGCAAGTCCCGGGCGGTCAGCATTTTGCGGATGTATTCGCTGCTGCGGTCAAGCCGTTTCAATGGTAGTACTGCCACCTTCATCGCCGTAGCGGATATGATTGACCAGAGCATTGTCATGGCCAGGATCAACATAAAAATCTTTTTCATTATTCCTCCAGCAGGATACTAATCTGTTCCGTTTCGGGGACCGCGCTTGGAAACAAGGATATTTGTCAAGGAAAATGAGCCAGCGCTACTTATGGAACGCATAATGCCGGATCGCTACTGCAACTTGACAACGAATACTGCAGATTGTGCAGCGAAATCAGCAAACTGTCGCGTCGAAGCACAGATTAATCAGACTGGGAAAGATTAACTAAAGCCGTTGAAGAGCTTGGGGTGTCGATCTTACGGCCATAAACTAACTATCTGTCAGACAGAACCGGTCTTCATTCCAGCATCATCATTTTCGGCGATCGTGACGCAGGTTAAACCCAATCATAGTGGCGGATTGATCGGGATTTCAATGTGCGTTGTGATCTGGTCCGCAGGTCGTATTATACTCCAAGGATAACCGGTTATACAGGGGTGGAGGGGTATAATTGCCAAACTGATGCCATAATATAGACAAGAGTATGGCTTTAAGCTGCAAATTCACAGACAGGGATGGGGTTTTGTCAATCTCGGTGTTCCTTAATCAATTCACGGTGTCACTGATAATGACCGCTATTTCATGTAAACTGCCAAAAAAACATATCCGATCCGTCATGGTTCAGCCGGGTATTAACTGTTCAATGGTCTCATAGAGGCTAAGAGAGACCGATCCCATCCATACCATCGGTGGCGTTTGCCCGTCCATGATGATCGCCCCGATTAATTGATCTGTTTCCAAGCACAAGAATCCAAACTAAAAAAATGTGAGATTCGTATATTACTTATTAGCATTACCTTATCCCATTTGAAGCCGATCATTGCAGATTTTTTTCACTTTACGCTTGACAAAACAAAGACCGATGTCTATATCGCTCCCAGAAGTTCAAAATAAATCATAGAAATGCAAAAAATGTCACGAATGACTGGGTTGAAACCCTTGATAGCATTGAGAATGATTACGTTTTTAAGGAAGAGCAAGGAAGAAGGTCATCAATTATGTCCGGTGAGTTTTTAGGAACCTTTGAAAATTCGGTTCACAAACAACGGGTGATGATCCCGGCAGGATTCAAGAAGAAATTCTCGGAAGAAGCAAAGCGCCGGGTAGTCGTGACCGTTGGTCCGAATGGCACGATAGCCATATTTCCGCTTGATTGCTGGAATATCACCTTGGAGCGTCTCAAATCAGGTAACGAGCATAGCCGGTGTCTGATGACACAATTGAGAGAATTTGCCATGACCGAGCAGGAATTGGAAGGCCCGGGCAGATTGAGGATCAGTGAGCAACTGCTCAGCGAAGCGGGTATCACCGACAGCGTCGTGATCAAGGGCGAAGGTCATTATATCTCGCTTCGGAATCCCGAGGTTTACAAGCAGATCCGCAGGCAGAAGCTTGAGTATCACAGGGAACACTTTAGCTCTGAAGATTATCAGTTATGAGCACATTCCATGATCCGGTGATGTTGCGACAAACGCTTGATCTCTTGCATATCAGATCCGGGGGAATCTATGTGGACGCCACTTTGGGAGGAGGAGGTCACAGCAAAGGGATTTTGAGTGAGTGCCCTTCCATCCGGCTTTATGGATTTGATCGTGACCAGGAAGCGTTGGGAGAAGCATCCGTGGTTTTGAAACAATGGCAGGACAGGATCACGCTGATCCATGAAAATTTTATGAAGATGCGCTTTATTCTGGCTTTACAGCAGATCAAGAGCGTTGACGGCATCCTTTTTGACCTGGGCATCTCATCGCATCAGATCGACGATGCCAGCCGGGGTTTCAGTTTTGAAAGCGATGCTCCTCTGGATATGAGAATGGACAGCCGTCTGGCATATAACGCCTGGAATGTGGTCAATGAATCGAACGAACGTCAATTGGAACTGATCTTCCGACAATATGGAGAGGAAAGGAATTCACGTCAGATAGCCCGTGCCATTATCCAGGAACGGATAAGTAATGGCATCAATACGACGCTCCAATTGGCAGCGATTATAGAAAAAACCGTCAGAGGTAATCCCAAAGAAGTCACCAAATGCAAAGCGCGGATTTTCCAAAGTATCCGCATTCATTTGAATGGGGAATTGGATGCGCTTCAGACCGCTCTGCGCGATGGGATCAATATCCTTAATCCGGGTGGTAGGATCGTGGTGATATCCTATCATAGTTTGGAAGACCGGATGGTCAAACAGGAATTTAGAAATGCGTCGGGCATTTGCCATTGCCCGCCCAAGAGTCCCAAATGCATCTGCGCCAACAAGACAAAGATCAAGATTATGACTCTGCGTCCGATCGAGGCAGATGAAACTGAAGTTAAACATAACAGCCGAGCTCGTAGCGCCAAACTGCGAGCCGCAGAACGAGTCATGGGGGAATCATGAGAGGCAAATTGATTTTCCTGATTGCAGTGGTCATCGCTGCCGTCTATTTTTACTTTTACAACAACAACAAAATCACCAACTACACAAGGCGTTTCAGCCAGGCGGAAAAGACACTGAACGCTGAAAGGAACATCTTTACGGAGCTCACTCTGGAGCATGACGAACTCCGGTCAGGCAGAAATATCGCCAGTTTGGTCAGTTTCGAAATGAGCCAGTTCGACAGTAATAAACCCAAGGGAAGCATCATTTACGTTCATGAGCCATCGTCCGATAAGAGTGATGACACCTATTGCATTATAGATCTCATCGCCTCCAAGGCAGAAGCCAAGACAGTGACCGTGATCCATGAATGAACTCCGTCCCCGCTATTTATCTTTGACGGTGGTATTTATGTCCATCGCTCTCACATGGGCGGTGTATCTTTTGATCATCCAATTGCTTGACCCCTTAAACCTGTCAGAGATAACGCGCACCCGCTACACTCCGGGCAAGGAAATCCTGATCCCCAACCGCGGAGCGATTTATGATATCAAAGGCAATACCCTGGTAAGCTCGATCAGTTATTATCAGATCGATATCGACCGCTATACCATCGACCGCTGGGCGAAACGCAGAGTAATTGCGCTTGATCAGGCATACCGGGAAATCTCAGATGTCATTGCCCAGCATAGTTCCCTTACTCCAGAAGCCGTAATGGCACGCCTGAAAATCAATAGCCGGCTTAATTCCATCCAGATCTCAAACCGGATCAAAGAGATGGAACTGGTCAATCTGATCAGGGCTTTTAAGGTAAAGGGTATTCCGGGCTTGATCTATGCTTTCAGTTCGATGCGCAGGATATATTCCAAGGAACTTTTGGCAGCCCGGTTGCTGGGATCGGTTCGGGAGCAATGTGATGGAATTGACGATAGCGGCAAAGGACAAAACCTCTACAAAATAGGAGGGATCTGCGGTATAGAAGCCACTTATGACAAAGTGCTAGCGGGCGAGTATGGTTGGCGGGAAGTGGTTTACGACGCTTTTAAGGAACGGGTTCCCTATCCCAATCTCCGGCAAAAACCGGCTCAGAACGGTCACAATATCTGGCTCACGATCGATAGCGACATCCAGGAGATTGTGGAAAATGCCTTACTCAAGGGTTTGGATGAATATGGCGCAAGCAATGCTTCTGCGGTGGTCATGGATCCCAATACCGGTAGAATTCTTGCCATGGCCGGCATCTTCAAAGATGATGCGGCCACCGATCCGAGTTTGGTTCGCACCAGCCCCAATCTTCCGGTAAGTTTTATGTTTGAGCCCGGTTCGGTGATGAAACCGATCTCCATCCTGCCCGCCCTCGAAAAGAATCTCGTCAGTCCTACCGAAAAAATCCCTTGCAGAGTATATCAGATCGGCTCACGACGCATCTCTGACGTGCATCGGGCTGATGCTCTGAACCGCAGGGAAATAATCATCAAGTCCAGCAACGTGGGAGTGGCACGGATCGCTGACCTGATCGGCAAGACAAAGTTCTTTGACAACTATATTTCATTCGGATTCGGCCAAAAAACCGGAGTAAACCTTCATGGCGAATCCAGCGGCATATTCAGAAAACTGGAGAACTGGGATTCTTTTTCCATGCACTCTTTATCATTCGGACAAGAGATATCGGTCACAACTCTCCAACTGGCGACGGCATTCAGTGCGATCGCCAACGGCGGTAAACTTATGAAACCATTTGTAGTCGATTCCTATCGTGATGACAAAGGTAATATCATCGAACAGTTTGAACCAGCAATCCTAAGAACCGTCTCCAACCCATCCGCCATCGATACCATTAAGGTTTATCTGCAGGCAGCAGTGGATCAGGGTACAGGCAGAAATGCCAAGGTCGGGTATATCAGTGTGGGTGGAAAAACCGGAACAGCGCAAAAGAAAGCAGAAAATGCCCCTGGTTATTCACCGGATAAATACACTGCCGTCTTTACCGGATTCTTCCCGGTGGAAAAGCCGGAACTGGTGATCAGTATCGTCTATGATGAGCCCAAGGGACATTATCACTATGGCAGCATGAGTTCGGCTCCCACATTCAAGAACATAATGGAAAATATACTCTTTATGCCGGACTGCACTATTCTGCCCTTCAATCAGAGATTGATGCAAACATCACTGACCATGCCTGATCTGCGTGGCAAACCCCTTTTCCGGGCGGAATCCATTCTCAGTCAATATGGTTTCTTGTACCGTGTCGTAGGTCCAGACAGCGCTTCGGTCATCGTGGATCAATTTCCCAAGCCCCATATAAGGATCGACCGAAATCACCATATTACACTCAAGATCGGCAAAAGCGTGGATCAGACCATACCTCAGATAAATCAAGGTGTGATGCCTGACTTGAGAGGCCTCACCCTCCGAAAAGCGATGCAGGTAGCGTCAACCCATCAGATAACGCTGAATATCAGGGGCACAGGAAAAGTGCATAATCAATCAATACTGCCCGGTTCGCGTATACTTCCCGGAGCAAAATGTCAAGTCGAGGCAAGTTTATGAATGTGAAAGAAATAGTCAAGGTATTGCAAAAGGACGAATTGTTCGTCGACACCAACATCTCTGATTTGACCATGGAGGTCAAAGGCAGACCTCAGACCGATAACCGGCATCTAAGCGATGGCGATATCTTCATCTGTATCAAGGGACACCGCTTCGATGGACATAGCGTGATCCCGGCGGTGCAAAGAACAAAGGTTTCACTGATTATCCAACAAATGCCGCTGAGCGCCAATTTTCCAGCCATTCAAGTGACCAACACCCGCAAAGCGGCAGCACTTGTCGCGGCTCTGTATCATGGTAATCCCGCTTCCCGCTTAAAGATTATCGGCGTGACCGGAACAAACGGCAAGACCACTACGACCATGCTCATCTTTCAAGCGCTGAGAAACTTAAATTGGAAGTGCGGCTGGATCGGAACGCTTGGTTACTACGTAAACGATATCCACAAAACCACCGAACATACCACTCCGGCTAGCATGGAGTTGCAAGAGATCTTTACTGAGATGGTGAACGCAGGATGCGAATATGTGGTAATGGAGGTTTCTTCTCATAGTTTGGCGCTTGACCGGGTGTATGGTGTTCCTTTTTATGTTTCGATGTTCACAAATCTCAGTCGGGATCATCTGGATTTTCATAATACCATGTCCGAATATGCCCAGAGCAAATACCTGCTGTTTGAATACACGCGCCGTAACAAAGGTGTTGTGATCATCAATATAGACGATACATACGGTGCGGAATTTTACCAAAACCTGAAACGCGATATCGCATCCGTGGGACAAGATACAGAAATAGCAGGTTTTGGTGGTCAGCTGCCCAAACACGAGAATGACCAATGTATCCTGAAAAGTTTATCCTTTGTCAAGGGGGACTATTGGATCAAAGACAGCGAATCTGACTTGGATGGAAGTCGGTTCATACTGCATACGCAGGATGTCGATTACCTAGTCAAATCACACCTCGTCGGGACTTTTAATATTCTAAATCTCGCTTTGACCGTAGCATTGCTTGATCAGTTGCAAATACCGCCTCTTACTGTCGAAACGCTGATCCCCACACTCAAAACCATCCCGGGACGGTTACAGAAGGTGCCAAATGACCGTGGGATAAGCGTATATATCGATTATGCTCACACCCCGGACGCTTTGGATAACGTCCTGCAATCCCTGGCAAAACTGAAGAACAGACGGCTGCTTTGTCTTTTTGGCGCTGGCGGAGACCGGGATAAGGGTAAACGGGCTGAAATGCTGACCATAACATTGACTTTGGCTGATGCGGTGATCGTTACCGATGATAATCCCCGCTATGAAAACCCCAACCAGATAATCGTTGATATCATCAGCGAAACTGACATCTGGGCACCTTGGTGGATAATCAGGAACAGGCACGTGGCAATCGAATCCATAATCAATCTTGCCCAAGAAGGAGATATCGTTCTGATCGCAGGCAAGGGTCATGAGAAGTATCAAGAGATCGAAGGGGCCAAACATCACTTTGATGATTATCAGGTGGCAGAAGAAGCCTTGAACAGAAAGCCGGATTTTGATCACCGTCTGGTACTGCCCATAGACAAATTGATGCTGGAGATACTCTTGGGTGATCAAATCCATACTTCCTACCCGATGGAAAACATCAAGGCTCAACACTATATCCATATCTCCACAGATACCAGAAGTATCGGCAAGGACTCCATATTTTTTGCCATCCGCGGACAGAATTATGACGGGCATAACTACCTGAGTCAGGCAATGAAGTATGATACAAACATCGCAGTTGTGGAAAAAGACAGGCATTGTGAATACAATTCTATCGGAACTGAGAATACAGTGCTGGCGTTGGGAAAATTGTGCCGCAAATATCTGCAAATGTTTCCCGCTTATCGCATTGCCTTGACAGGCAGTACCGGAAAGACAAGCACCAAAGAATTCCTGGCTAATATCTTGAGCAACCATGCTCCTACCCTCAAAACCGATAAGAATGAAAACAACATCATCGGATTATGTAAGACCATCCAGAGAATAAAACCCTGGGATCAATATGCTGTGTTTGAGATCGGCACCAATCAATTTGGCGAGATCGGTCAATTGGCAGATATTGCCAGTCCCCATTGCGGGATCATCCTCAATGTCGGTCCATCACACTTGGAAGCATTTGGTGACGAGAATGGCGTATATTGGGAAAAAACAGCTCTGTTTCGCCGCAAACTCGATAAGATGATTTATTGTGGAGATGATGAGCGCTTCAGTGTCTTTTCTTCCCATGGGATCCCAGTAGGTTTGAGTCCGGACTGCAAGTATAGGGTACATGAGATCAGCCGTCAGGAAAGAGGGATATCATTCAAGGTCAATGATCAAAACTACCAGATACCATGCAACATGGAGTTTTACGCACTGAATGCCTCATTCGCCATTGTCACCGCAACGGTATTGGGCGTTGATCATCAAACGATATCACGGGCACTGAAGATCCCTTTGGAATTGGATCTGAGGATGAAACTGGTCGAGAGCGAACAGGGCACCATCATTATTGACTGTTACAATGCCAATCCGGTATCCATGCAAAAGGCGATCGAATTCTTCTTTGATCTGAATCCAGGCTCTCCCCACGTCGCAATTCTGGGAGACATGCTCGAGCTCGGTGATACGGCTGTTCCCTATCACAAAATGATCGGCGCCATGCTGAGCGGCAGAACCGAGCATACGCTGATCACCGTAGGAATCCTGTCCACCCACTACCATTCTCAAAACGGGAATGACTATCAATTACATTTTGATGATGTGGATGCATTGATCGAATCCAACATCCTCGAAGATTTACCGTTCAAAGCAGTGGTCCTTCTCAAAGCGTCGCATGGAATTCATCTGGAAAAAGCCATCCCGCATATTAAACTGAGGGGGCATTAATGTTGTATCACCTGTTTTATCCCCTGGAACGTTATTCGATCTTGTTCAATGTTCTCCGATACATTACGTTTCGTTCTATTGCCGCATTTATCACAGGGCTGGTTATATCACTTATCCTAGGACCATATTTGATCAAAGTGCTGAAACAAAAATCAGCAGTCGAGCACATCGATGACGACGTTCCCGATCGGCACAAGATAAAACAAGGCACCCCTACCATGGGGGGATTGATCATACTTTTAAGTTTGCTGATCTCATCGTTATTATGGAATAACCTCACCAATAACGCTGTTCTGATGATGTATCTTACCACCGTTTGGTTGGGTGTTTTCGGATTTCTGGATGATTTTTTTAAGAATTTCGTAAAACTAAAGAAAGGTCTTCTCCCCAAATATAAATTGTGGGGGCAAATCAGTATCGCCGTGATTCTCACCCTGACCATTTACTACGGCAGTCCTCAGATCGGTGATGGAGGAAGCATATCCAGCATTCAAATACCATTTCTTAAGGATACCTATCTGCATTTGGGCTGGTTCTTTATTCCATTTGCCGTTTTTATGATCGTGGGTACCTCCAATGCGGTAAATCTCACTGATGGGCTGGATGGTCTCGCCTCAGGCACCTTAGCGTTGGCAGCCTTGGGATTGGGCATTATGTCCTATCTCAAGGGGAATTTTATCATCGCCGATTATCTGAATCTTCAATTTATTCCGGCGGCAGGGGAATTGACCGTCTTTATCTCTGCTTTGATCGGTACTTTGATCGGATTTTTATGGTTCAATTCCTATCCCGCTCAGGTATTCATGGGTGACACGGGATCATTGACTTTGGGCGGCATTCTGGCTGTGATATCAATACTCCTGCGAGAGCAATTTTTTTTTATGATCATCGGTATGGTCTTTGTCATGGAAGCGATGTCCGTTCTCATGCAAAGGTATTACTTCAAATGGAGCCGTAAGCATACTGGCACGGGAAAACGCATATTTTTATGTGCACCGCTGCACCACCATTACGAACTGAATGGACTGCATGAGGTCAAGATAGTGATCCGGTTTTGGATCGTGGCGATCCTTCTTGTAGCAGTGGCATTGGCAACTATAAAACTCCGATAATTTAGTATAGCATTTGTGAAGAAAAAACAAGAGGAATAGTAATGTTCGATCAGAAAACGAAATACGGCATTTTGGGCTTAGCCAAGAGCGGGATTGCTGCCGCTTACAAGATCAAAGCACTTGGCGGTCAGGCATTTCTTAGCGACGTAAGTACTATGGATAAGATCAACGGAAGCAATACTTTGAAATGTGACTTTGAATGTGAATTCGGAGAACATACCGACCGCTTGCTCGCTTGTGACACTTGGATTGTCAGTCCCGGCATCCCTTTGGACATTCCGATCATCGACAAAGGGAGAGAAGCAGGCATCAAGATAATCAGCGAGATCGAATTTGCATATCAGATCAAGTCCCCGGACAGCAAAGTGATCGCCATCACCGGATCCAATGGAAAAAGCACTACTTCGAGTTTGATTTATCACATCCTGAGCAGATTGGGGTATAGGAGTTTGCTCGCCGGAAACATAGGCGACGCGGTGAGTGGATTTCCCATCGAAGAAGCCGGATATCAAATACTCGTACTCGAGGTGAGCAGTTTCCAATTGGATCTGATCGATACGTTCCATCCCGACGTCAGTGTACTGTTGAATATCACGCCTGATCATCTAAACAGATACAGATCCTTCTCTCATTATGCTGCATCCAAATTCCGGATTTTTGAGAACCAAAACGAAAACGATTACGCTATCCTCAACAGAAATGATGACGTGATAATGTCAGGTCTCGAGCGTATCAGATCGCGTAAGATGTTCTTTTCCTCTCATCGTTACGACAATCATGGCGTTGATGCTTGGATGAATGATGTCTTTATCCATATCTATGATACCTACCAATTATCAAAATACAATCTCGGCATCCGTGGTCCTCACAATTACAGTAATGCCATGGCAGCACTACTGGCTGTTGATGTTATGGTGAATCGGATGGAAGAAGCGCTACAGGCGATCACCAGTTTCCGTCCCCTCAACCATCGGCTGGAAATGGTTCGCACGATTAACGGCATTACTTTTTACAACGATTCCAAAGCCACCAATACCGATTCAGTCAAAAATGCACTGCTGTCATTCGATAAACCGATCAGAATCATTATGGGCGGATCCGATAAAGGCGAAGATTTTTCTGTCCTGACCGATATATTGACCACTAAAGCCATCAAGGTCTATATCACCGGTGCCACACTTGATCGAATGCGGCAAACTTGGCTGGGCAAAGTCCCGCTTCTATGTGAAGAGAGTTTTGAGCGCTGCGTACGGCACGCTTTTGAGGACTCCGACATCGGCGATAATATTGTGCTGTCTCCCGCTTGTGCCAGTTTTGACCATTTCCGCAATTTTGAACACCGGGGAGAAGTATATAAGCAAATAGTCAACCAGATAGCCGAGGAATATGAGAAAAACTAGGACCCAATCCTATGTCGTCGATTTTGACCGATACATATTTTTTGCCTATCTGATTCTGGCGGTGATCGGATTGCTCGTCATGCTCGATATTAGTTCTGTCCTGCAGTCTCTCACGTTTTTCTATCGTCAGTTATTCTTTTTTGTGGGCTCGATGCTGTTGGTGCTGTTTACTCTTTACTTTCCCAATCTGATGAAATTCCGTAAGTTCTGGCTACTGCTGTTGTTGATTTCGGTTGTACTATTGGTAGCCGTTCTGGTCAGGGGGGTCACTGTCAAAGGTGCCACCAGGCGCATCTGGGGTTTCCAGCCCAGTTTCTTGGCTCGCTTTGCAATCATATTTCTCTATGCTCACTGGCTGGACAAGAAGCAGGATTTTCTCAAAACGGAAAAAATGGGTCAATTCCTAAAAAACCTACTTGTTCCGATCATAGTTACTTTGGTCATGTTCATCCTGATTATCCTTGAACGACACCTCAGCACGATTGTGATCAGTGGTTTGACTATCATTGGAATGTTGTTTTACGCTGGAATACGCAAACGATTCGTGCTGTCCATGGTGGTACTGTGTTTGATTGCGGGAATCGGGATCATCAAATACGGCCCTTCTTATCGAAGCGAGAGGATAACCGTTTATCGAAAATACGCTCTTTTTATCAGAGATGACAGTGTCACTATCTCGAGTGATCTCGAACATCAGGTAAAGGAAAGTATAACCGCTTTGACCAGCGGCGGGTTGGAAGGAACGGGCATTTCCAGGGGCAGAGCCAAACACTTCTATTTACCGGAGGTGCGAACGGATTATGTCTATACGATCATCGGTGAGCAATTTGGCTACTGGGGCGCCTTAATCGTGTTATTTTTACAGTCATTACTCTTTTTTAAAATGCTCAGGGTTTCTCACCGGCAGGATAAGCCATTCCTTGTGTATCTTGCTGCCGGATTGGCGATGAATATTTACATCAATGCATTGGTTAATATGGGCGTGTCGATGTCCATCCTACCTCCTACCGGTAATACGCTTCCATTTATCAGTTACGGGGGTTCGGCATATATGATCGACTCTCTGTCAGTAGGAATGGTCCTCAATATGAGCGCCAAACGGAAGACGCTATGAAGATAGTATTCGGTGCAGGTGGAACTGGTGGCCATATAATACCAGCCCTTGCGATCGCATCAGCCATGTCGGCAAACGGATGGGAACCCCATTTCGTAGGTAATGCCGATAGTTTGGAGGAACGGCTCGTCAATGACCGTCACTACCCCTTCCACGCCATTAGGGTGCAAAAACTGCATCGCAAACTGACAGTGGCTCATTTGCGCTTTGGATATCTACTCGCTAAAAGCATCTTTGAGTGTCGCAGAATCATCCGTCAGATTGGTCCCGATGCCGTTCTCTGCACCGGTTCATACATAAGCGGACCTATTGCGCTCGCTGCATTATGGGCTCGTATTCCACTGTTTCTGCACGAAAGCAATAGTTATCCCGGCCTCACCGTCAGATACCTTGCCAAATATGCCAAAGTCGTCTTTATTAGTTGGGACAGAGCGCAACAATTTCTCAGGCGATCCAATAATCAAATGGTAGGAACTCCCATATGCAATCATCTTTTTATCAAAGAGGACATGAATTGGGAGGTTTACGGCCTCAGTGCTCATAGACCCAAGATCCTCATCAGCGGAGGTAGTCAGGGTTCAGCCGTCATTAACGATTGCGTGGATTCCTGCGTGGAACAGATCGTGGACTTGGGATATGACCTTATCTGGCAGACGGGAAAGATCACTTATCGCAGATACGCGGATAAGTATTCCAATCACCCTCAGATATATCTTTTTGATTTTAATCGTGTTTTGCCCAGTTTTATGATGCATGCCCATATCGCTATAACTCGGGCAGGTGCCATAACTTTGGCGGAACTCGAAGTCGCCAAATGCCCTTCGATCCTGATTCCTTTACCCTCTTCCGCCGCCAATCACCAATACTGGAACGCCTTTGAACAGCAGAGCAAGGGCTTTGCATTGATGATAGAACAAAATCGCTTAAATCCGGCTGCCCTGACGAAAGCCATCATCGAATTGACCGAGAAACGTCAGTCATTGCGGGATGCTTTGGAAAAACTACCTCCAAATACCGCATCGGCAGATATTGCCGCCACCATTGAGCATCACATCGAACGTAGGGAGGATATATGTTAGGAAGGACGCAGCGCATCCATTTTGTCGGTATAGGTGGCATCGGCATGTCCGGGATTGCCGAATTTCTGCACAATCAAGGATTTGATATCTCTGGGTCCGATCTCAAGAAAACCGATGTTACCGCCCATCTGGAAAGCATTGGCATCCCGGTATGGGAAGGACACGACCCCAAGTGCATCAAAGATGCCGATGTTGTGGTGATCTCATCAGCCGTCAAAAACGACAATCCCGAGTTCCAAGCCGCTCGAGCGCTCAATATACAAGTGATCCGCCGTGCCGAAATGCTGGCTGAGATTACCAGAATGAGTTTTAGTATCGGCATCTCCGGAACCCATGGCAAAACAACCACCACTTCCATGGCAGGAATGGTCTTGGAAGCCGCGGGTCTGCATCCGACTATCATCGTTGGCGGCAAAGTAAAAAATTTTGGATCAAACAACGTCATGGGATCTGGCCAATACATCATCGTGGAAGCAGATGAATATGACCATTCTTTCCTCAGTTTGACACCCATCATCGCCGGCATCACCAATGTAGATCTCGATCATTTGGATTGTTACCGCAACTTAGATGACATCAAGGGTGCTTTTATTGAGTATGCCAACAAAGTCCCATTCTTCGGCTGCGTCATTGCTTGTCTTCAGGATCCCGGAGTCCAGGCCATCCTGCCTCGTATCAATAAGAAAGTGATTACCTACGGCTTTTCGAGACAAGCGGACATCCAGGCGTTGAACATCAAAATGAAGGATTTCACCGCGGAATATGATGTTCACTACAAAGGATACAAACTCGGCAGGATCAGGATGAAGGTTAATGGCAGACATAATATCCTGAATTCAATGCTTGCCGTCGGAATCGGTTTGGAACTGGACATCCCCTTTAACCACATTCGGGATGGACTCTCGGAATTCAATGGCGTCTATCGCCGTTGCGAACTCAAAGGTGAAGCTCAAGGCATTACCGTCTATGACGATTACGCTCATCACCCAAACGAGATCATCGCCACTCTTGAGGGATTCAAGGAAGCCACCAAACGACGTATTGTTACCCTGTTCCAACCTCACTTGTATTCCAGGACGAGAGACCTGTATGAGCAGTTCGGCTGTGCGTTCTTTTCCTGCGACCTGCTACTTATCGCACCGATCTATCCCGCTCGCGAACTACCCATCCCGGGCATTGATGCCAAAATGATCGCCGATGTTGCCGTCAAATCCGGGCATCACGGAGTCAATTTGATCGAAAATAACGAAGATATCGTTTCTCAAACGCTTGATTTGCTGCGCCCAGGAGACATCTTGATCACTATGGGCGCCGGCAATATCTGGCAGGCAGGCGAAAAAATATTTGCTGAGCTACAAAAATGTGTTGACACAATCACTAAACCCAAAATTCATAGCCAATTAGAGTCATGATATACGGATATCATATTTCCGCTTAAGAAGCGTAATACATTGAATGATAAGAAGGTAATGAAATGCGAAAGAGCTCTAAGAAACGCCGCGGACACAGCCGCTACTGTCTGATCTTTGCTATGGTATTACTGTGTCTATCTGCCGCTTTCATAGGGATTTATAACCTACTTATCAACCTGTCCTGGTTTGATATCGAAAAAATCCAGGTAAGAGGTAATCAGTATATTAAGGAATCCACTGTGCTCGACTTGAGTAAATCCTGTCTGGGAAAAAACCTGGTTGCTTTGGATACCAAACCTATACTCGATTCCTTGAAAAGCATTGCGAGGATAGATAAAGTCACGATCCACAAGCGGTTGATGCGTTCGCTGCTGATCCGCATCACCGAGCGGCAGGGCTTTTTATACATCAAAAGCGCGGAAGGCAATCTGCATCCTATTGACCATAATGGCATAGTGCTTGAAAAGACCGGCCTGATCCATAGCGAAGACCTCCCGATTGTTCAGAGTTTTGTGCCCGATGAAAAACTAAAACCCGGATCGATTCTTTCCCAAGCACCGATAGTCAAGATCATTGACACTCATCAATGCATTGTAGCCGATTATCCGGAATTCGGCCAGTATGTCTCCGAGTATTATGTCGTGGACGACGTAGTTCACTTTATAGATGCCCGTTATGGAACCCGGGTGATCGTAAGTGATGATAATATCCGTAAACGACTCGAACGCTATATGTTTGTGCAAGACAATGGAGGGATCGATCGCAATTCCCTGGTTGACCTCCGGTTCAAAAACCAAGTAGTGGTAAAGGCAGGAAAATGATATGAAACAGCAGATCATCACCGCCCTGGATATCGGCTCCTCCAATGTGAGAGTAGTAATCGCCGCTTGTGCACGGAATTTAGAAATTGAGATCAAAGGCATCGGCGAAAGCCGTATGGACGGCATGGACAAAGGCATCGTAAAAGATATCGAAGCTGTGTCTTCCTGCCTCAAACGTGCCATATCCGAAGCCGAACAAAACGCCAAATGCAAAGCAGGGAACATCTATGCCAATATCAGCGGCGAGCATATCAAGACCCACGAAAGTGTGGGCAGGATATCGATCCCCGGTTCGCATACCAATGAACCAGGCGAGATATTGTTGGAGCATGTGGAACAGGTCATTGAGGATGCCAAGAAGAGTTTGAAGATCCAAAAGGGCTTTGATCGTCTCAGAATTCTGCATGGAATACCACAGAGTTTTGAGATCGACGGGCAGTGCGACATCCGGAACCCGGTAAATATGAATGGTTTTCACCTCACCGCACACGTATTAAGCGTTTTTGCCGATATCAATTCGCTGCGAAACATCACCAAATGTATCGAACTCGCCGGTTATCAGATCGAAGCAGATAATTTTGTTCTTAACCATATGGCGGTTAGCCAGGCGGTGCTGACCGACGATGAAAAGAATCTTGGTTGTCTGCTTATGGATTTTGGCGGCGGAACCTGTGATCTGGCTTTATATAACAAGGGAACGATCGTCAAACTTGTCGTCGTCCCCATGGCGGGAAATGCCGTATCCCGTGACCTGGCGATCGGTTTGAAGACCACTATAGCCAATGCTGAATTGCTCAAGAGCGATTATGGGATCGCTCTTGCTGATCGCGCCAGCAAGGACAAAGTGGTCAATGTTGAGGGGATCAGCGGTAGAGCCGGTGTATCCAAATCACAATACCTGATTAGCCAGATCATCCAGCATCGTCTGGACGATATACTTGCCCTTTGTTACAATGAAACAGTAACTGTGGTTCCGACCGAACTTATCACTGCCGGAGTGGTCTTGACCGGCGGGATGTCACACCTTAAAGAGATCGATACGCTCATCGCCGACACTTTCAATATGCATGTCAAGACAGCAGAACCCAATATCAACGGCTTTATTGGAACCACTCTCCGTCTCGAAGATCCCTCTTTTGCCACGGCGGTCGGTCTGCTCAGATATGCGATGGAAGATATCCAGGATGGTAAAAGCAGTCCCTCCACATTTAAGAGCGGACAAGGCATAAACCTCATCGAGATAACTAAGAAATTCATAAAAGACATCGTTACATAAGGGGGAATCATGATCGAATTTGATGAAAAACCAACTATCATCGGAACCAACATCAAGGTCATCGGCGTCGGCGGCGCCGGTGGAAATGCCGTGAACACCATGATCGCAAATGAATTGAAGGGCGTCGAATTTATCGTAGCCAATACCGATATCAAAGACCTGCACAAATCCAGAGCAAAAATGAAGCTCCAACTCGGTAAACGTCTCACCCGCGGTTTGGGTTGTGGAGCCCAACCTGAAAAAGGCAGACAAGCCGCCGAGGAATCAAAAGATGAGATCAAAAGTCATCTCGATGGTGCGGATATGGTTTTTGTTACTGCCGGTATGGGTGGTGGCACCGGAACCGGAGGTGCTCCCATCGTGGCAAAAATCGCTCGCGATCTGGGCATACTCACCTTGGGGATTGTAAGCATGCCATTTCAAACCGAAGGAAAAAAGCGGGCTGATAACGCCGAGGAAGGCATCAGAAACCTCAGCGAGCATGTCGATACGCTCATCGTGATTCCCAATGAAAAAATTAAGGAGATCTACTCTGAACTGAGCATCCTCGACGCCTTTCACAAAGCCGATCATGTCCTCTATGACGCGGCCAAGGCAATCTCGGATATCATCAATATCAGCGGCTATATCAGCGTGGACTTTGCCGATGTCCAGACCGTGATGCAGAACATGGGCTATGCGCTGATGGGTACAGGTGTTGCCGAAGGTGAAAACCGCGCCGTCCATTCTGCCCGAGCAGCCATCAAAAATCCTCTCCTCAGCGATATCGATCTCCAGGGCTGTCAATCAATGCTGATCAATGTTACCGGTGGTCCGGATATGACCCTCGCCGAATTTGAAGAAGTTGCTGAAGTTATCATCAATGAAACCGGCACCTCAGCCAATATCATTCAAGGACTGGTGATCGACGATAAGATGATCGGCAAACTTGCGGTCACTCTCATTGCCACCGGTTTGAAAAGGAAAGATGGTGGCAATTACGTCTCCCCTCTTACCAGGACCCCCAAGGTCGAATCAAGTAGCATTTCGGAGATCGAAGATATCCTCATCAACATTGATCTGAGCCACAATACTCCCATTGGAGGTCCTTCCACCACCAGACCGATCAAAGAAACAAAGGAAAACCCCGGACAAAGCACCATTTTCCCGCTTAGCCAGACCGATGTCCCATCTTTCCTGAAAGCGCTCGACTAATAGAAGTTTCCCCCGAAATCATAACGCTAAAGATCGCCGCTAATCCCCCTGTGGCGGTCTTTTTTTTCAGAGATTCCTGATCCCCAGTCATGGTGGAACACTGATGCCGCTGATGATCATAAAAACGGCCCTCTTTCAAACCGAGTGGGTAAATGCAACTCCCTAATAATAACTCTAAGACCGTT
>CAYZZE010000037.1:0-19167 GCA_964482845.1 uncultured Candidatus Cloacimonadota bacterium | reverse complement strand
TTTGCCCAGATGTCATAAACAAATGTCATACAAGCATATAGATTTTACCATGCACTGACTGAAGTCAGTGCAACGACCGGCTGAAGCCGGTGATACCCCTATGTGCAACGGTCTTTGATATTTGAATCGTCGTCCATCATCACAATATTGTCAAAATGACAATTCTCAAAACTGATTTCGCCTTCAATTCTAATCCATATAAGTGGGTTCGCCCAGACTTCATTGCTTGTAAATGTTGAAGTCGCATTTCTGAAAATTGAGTTCCGGATTACCCCCGTTATGTAGCCATCACTATACATGAAACCCATGCTGTCGGTAGTGAAGTCCTCAATTATTATCCCGTCCCAAAGGCAGTTTGTGGCATAAGTAATGTCAATGATAGCAGACAGATCCGGACTAAGGTTATGCATCCTAAGGTTCTTCAGATGCAGTGATTCTTCCTTATGCCCCCAAATTGCACAACTGTTGTTTGATCCGGCAGAAGTGATGGACAAATCCTCCAGACTGGCGTGAGTCTGATAAAAGCTGGTAAAGACTTTCAAAGCATTGTATGGTACGTTGGCATAAGCAGGGTCCATCTCTCCCACTATCTGAGTCTCTGCAATCCCCGCTCCCTGAACCTTTACCCAACTTTTCAATGGTATGGGAAATACCTGCTGGTTGGCAGTTCTGGAATATTTGCCGGGAAGGATGTGCACAGTTTTCTGGTTCAGGCTATCCGAGGCAACTCGATAAATTGCTGTCCTAATCGTCTTGAGAGCCGTTGCCGGACTCAATCCGTCATTAGTGTCATCCCCGGTGGGAGACACAAAGAGATCGCTGTTTACTTCCTGATGATGAGAAGTCTGGGCATCTATCAGCAATTGAAACTCATTTCCAAAGGAACGGAATGCAGCAGCATAGTAGCTTGTCGGGCTGGATACGGTGAACCTATCAAGGGGGATACTTAGATCATTGTTTATGGAGTGAGCGACAATATCCTGCCCGGCTCCGGCAGTGTTATTGTATATGGAGCAGCGATTAACCGGATCAAAGGTCACATTCTCAGATCCCATATAGCCATTGATGTATAAACCGCCACCCATGTGATAGGCATCGTTGTTGTATATCTTTACACCACTGAGATATACTGTGCAAAAGCTGGCTCCCAAACCGGCACCGTTATATCCCTTGTTTTGGAATATCTTGCAGTTCTTTATTGTTGCAATTGCATTTGAGCTAACGGATAACCCGTTTTTACAGTTTGTTATTGAAAAACCTCTGATTGTGATGTTTTGAGAATTCTGCCTTACCCATATACCCCATGAGATTGCTCGACCATCAATTATCGTTGAATCAATATAAATGGGATTGCCAGTAATAGCTTCTAAACTGATAACGCTGATATTGTTGTTTTGAATTGATATATTTTCCTGATATCTTCCTGGATGAACAAGAACGGTATCGCCTGGTGAAGATGCATTAATTGCAGTTTGAATACTTGTATATTGGCCTGCTCCGGTAATATCAACTATTCTAGTTACAGCATGTAATCCTATTCCTATCAAACACAATAGCCAGGTAACGATCCATCTATATCTGTTCATAACTACTCCAGACGCAATCGTACATATTGTCCAATAGCAGACCGAGAACGGAACTGGGATCAGATAATTGCTTGAGAATATCCATGATCAAACTCCTGGTGGGATAAGATCGAGGAAAAGCGCTTGGAGGGCGGAAAGGTGTTTTTGCACGATCTGCCGCATCCTTTTTCCGGAAGGATGTATGACGCTGATCCCCAATCGATCTATGCCGCCTACTTCGATCAGGAATGCCCGGGTCTGATGGGCATGGAAAAAGTAATTACGGGCGTTGCCGATACGTGAAATGACTCCCGTGTGCACCTCATAAAAGCCGTCGGCATAATCCTTTGTCAATCTTGAGGCATAGATCTGGGCTACCTTGAGCACCTCGTCGTAAAGCACCGCCTGATCCTGGTTGTGGTGGTTGTGCCAGGGCAGATACAATTTTTCGCTGTATGCGCCCGTAACGGAACTATGGTAGAAAATACCGATCTCAAAGGGAATCCGTCTTGCCAGATTCATCACCGCCCGGGTCTCCGGTTCGGATGCCGGAGCACTGCCTTTGTAATATGGACTAGTGGTCGGCGCGGGCGGGTCAATATCCCAGAAAACAGGAAAGTTACGGTTCAGATCCACTCCGTCGGTGGCATAATCCAGGATCTTGTTGCCATCGGTGTCGCGGTTATTTTTACGCTTGTAGGGATAGAGTCCCTGGGATACGACGCGATAACCTTCGGGATTGGTGGTGGGGATGATCCAGAAGGTATAAATATCCAGCAGTTCTTTGATCCGGGGATCTGTTTCGGCGCGCTGCAACAGCAATAGCAGCCACTGCATGACGATCTCCACCCCCAAGACCTCATCGCCGTGGTTCTGGCCGATCATCAGGATCTGGCGATCGCCTCTTCCGGTCTCCAGCGCAAAGATCGGCAGGTCTTCTGTGCCGCTGGATCCAAGGCGGTGGAGTTTTACTTTGTGGGGGTAGGTGCGCACGATATCCCGGATCTCCTGACGCAAGGACTGGTCATTGCGGTATGCCTTGTCAAGGGGATATATATTCCCGGAAATGGCGGCGCAGGAGATAAGCGCAAGGGACAGAACGCTGAACAGAATAAATCTGACCGGGAACAGGTTTGTTTCTTTCTTTCGATGTTTCATCCGGGGAAAACCATTTGCTTAAATCCCATTCTAATGTTTGAGATACATGATCTCAGGTTTAGCCGTAGGATCGTGATTCTCCGCTACCTTTGCCTTTACGGTAATGGATCAAGAGACCGCCGCCCACTGCGGCAAGAGTGATCATCAAACCGATCAAACTCAGACGAATGCTGACCTTGTAGGAGGGAGGATCAAAGCGGAATATGACCTCATGCTTACCCGCAGGGACGACAATCCCGCGCAGCACATAATTGACGTTGTGGATCGGTGTCTCATCCCCGTTGATAAATGCCTTCCAACCGGCGGGATAATAGATCTCGCCGAGCACCATAAGCGCCGTGCTGTCCGTCCTCACGGTCAAAGATATCTCATGAAGGTCGTATTTATCAAGTTTGACGGTATTGTATCCGGGTTTTCCGATCCCTGGGATATCTTCAGTTGCATAGGCATAGCGGGCGGGATCAAAATCCGCTTCATTCATCAGGGAAATGATCGAATCAGCGGGAGTGACCACGACCAGTGAATCCACAAACCATGCTTTGGGCAGCGCCTTCATATTCTGGTAGATGGTGATCGGATGCTTGGCACTTTGAAAGACGAGCCGTTTGTCGCGGATGGATCCGGAATAAGGAAGAGTGTCACTGAGCACGATGTAGCGCGTAGAAAGCATATCCAGGACGGGAGTCGGGAATTCCATCCTATGATTCTGGAGTATCTGGCGATAGCGACTGAACTGGCCATGGATGGAGCGATTGAGCAGATCGTCATAGATCCGGAGTTTGGCAGCCGAATAACCCAAAATGGTGCGGTGATGATATGCCCATCGGCCGGCGGCTCTGTCATCCGGCGTATAGATCCGGGATTGGGTGTTATCCTTCATCAAAAACTCGTCATAGTCCTGAATGGCAAAGATATTGCGATGCCTTTGCGGCGGTTCCAGATCGCGGAGTGACCTGCCAGTGTAAGGCCACAGGTCAATAAACGCCAGCGCAGTCAGCAACAGGATCATGACATAATGCGGGATCTTTTTGATGGTAAACAGATAAATTACCCCCATAGCAAGGGTTAGCAGCCCCAGAGAAAGCATGCCGCTCTGGTGGATCATCCCCAGCCGATGCTCGCGAAGTTGGTCAAATACTCCCGCGTGTTGAGGATACTGCTCCAGATACTCCGCTTCCTGTCCGGTAAGGAGTTTCATGCCGCTGAAGATGGTGGTGGCGGATGCGGCATAGAATAGAAAGACGGCGGCGCAAATGACAAGCACGCGGAGCATTTTTTTGACGGTGAATTTGTCCGCCTGCCGGAATTTGTCAAGGATGGTATCGATTCCGAGTCCGGCAAGGATCACGGCATTGACCTGAACCATGGCCAGGATCATCGCCGGCACGCGGAATTTATTGAAGAATGGCAGATGCCGTAGCAAGAGGTCTGAAAGTTGCGGCGTGTATTTGCCAAATGACATCATGATAAAGAGAAAGGACGAGATCCAGAGGAAAACGGCAAAGCGGCGATGCTTGCCCCAAAGCGCAAAACCTCCGAGAACAAGAACGATCAGGCCAAAATAATGATAGACTTCGGTGGATTCCATCCCGCCCCAGTAGGTGGAGAAACTGCTCAGGGGATTATTCCTGTCCTCGGATACCCGTTCGGAAACTCCGCCATGAAACTCCGGAATGATAAAGGACATGGTCTCACTGGGCTTGAATGACCAGCCCTGGGCATAGGCGGTATCCAATCCCGTGGCGCCGCCACGCATGGTGTAATGATTATATTCCCAAGTAGACAGATAGGGATTCATCACCGCAAGTGCCGTCAATCCGTAGGCGGCGAGCACCAGACAGGTGTAGAGGATAAATTGTTTCCATTTCTGGTTGAGGAAGGTCTCGATGAGCGTATAGATCCAAAACATCCCCACAAAAAGATAGAGGTAGTAGGTTATCTGCGGATGGTTCTCCCGGAGTTGGGTGATCAGGAAAGTAGCCAGAAGTCCCATCCCGAGCAAACCGGGCTTTTTCCTCAGATACATCAATGCCCATAGCACCCAGGGGATATACATGATGGCACGGAACTTGGTGTTGTGACCGATGTCCAGTAGCCCCACCCAGTGACAACTGAAGATAAATGCCACCGCCGCAAAAAAACATGTCCAATGTTCCATGCCCAGGAAATTGAGCAGGACAAAGATCCCCAAGCCACCCAAAATGAGCAGGAAAATCCGCCAGTTGATAACCTTGTCGGTCATTTTGGTCAAACTCTCCAAAAAAGGATAGCGGGTCGGGAAGGATATCATATACGCCGGCATGCCGGAAAACATGTTCGGCGCCCACAAAGCACGATCGCTGTGGGTCTGATTGTATTCAATGACTGTATTGGCAGCGGCTTCCCATTGGGTGATATCGTGTGCGATGGGAAATTGATTTTGGTAAGCCACTGGAAAATAGATCAAACTCACCGCGACAAAGAGCAATGCTCCCATAATCAAATGGGGACGGCTGATGATCCACTTCTTGAGGGTGGATGCGAACCTCAATCCAGTGCTTTTACTGGTGACTCTTAACGGTGGACGGTATCTTGCTTTGCCGGTTATTCTCAGTTTTGGGTTGACAGTTTTCTTGCTCATCTTTTCCTCAATCTGTTTGGTATGGTTGCCTTAAACGCTGTGTTTGGTAATCGGTCAAGAAAAATGTAAAAAGACACCTGATCAGGAGCAATGATGTTCTTTCGGTTTTACAAAAAAATATATGGCTATGAATGTGATATTTATGGTCATCTCAACAATAGCAATTACCTCCAATTGCTGGAAGCGGCCCGCAGCGAAGCGCTAACCGAGATGGAAGTCCCCATCCCGTATTTGCTGGGGCAAGGCATCCAGATCTTCATCCTGTGTGCTGAACTGGACTACATCAAAGCGTTGCAACTGGAGGATAGGGTGGAGGTGCGTAGTTATATCCGCGACTGTAATCGGCTCAAAACGATCTGGGATCAGGAGATTTATGATCCAGGCGGTGATTTCTGCTTTCGGGCTCGGATAACCAGTGTCTTTGCCCGGAACGGTAAAGCGGCACGTATCCCGGTGGAGTTGCATCAGCACTTTCTGCAGTATCTCTGTCGGGATTAAGAGATTTTTTTATTTGCCAGTATAGCAGGATTCCAAAAATTGGTCTCCAATGGCGGCAACGCCATAAGTGAATATGAATGAATGCCTTGCGCCGAGAAAATTGGTGGGGGCGGTGTCATCTTTGGCAAGAGGAACAAAATGTATAAATTGAATGTGACGGACACCTTTTCCGCCGCCCATCGGCTGAAGGGTTATCAGGGCTTGTGCTGCAAATTGCACGGCCACAATTGGAAAGTAAGAATCTGCCTGGTGTGCAGTGAATTGGATGAGATCGGGATGGCTCTGGATTTTGGAGTGATCAAACGGTATCTGCGAGACATCCTCAGTCCTATGGATCATGGCTATCTAAATGATCTGCCGGAATTCAAGGGGATCAATCCCACCTCCGAACATGTGGCACAGTATATCTATCACGAGCTACAGAAACGGCTGGCAGATACCGTTTGCAGTGTGCTGGAAGTGGAGATCAGCGAATCAGAAAAGACATCGGTGGTATATCAAGAATGATCAAAATTGTGGAATCCTTCTTCGTAAAAAGCGCAGCGGAGCCTAAGGATTTTCCTGCCTCCGCGTATCCGGAGTTTGCCTTTACCGGCAGGTCAAATGTCGGCAAATCCACCCTTATCAACCTGATCACCAATCATAAAGGACTGGCCAAGACCAGTTCCACTCCCGGAAAAACCCGCCTGCTAAATTTCTTCCTCATCCGCTACAAGCGCAGCGACATCGAGGAACAGAGATTTATGCAATTTACCGATCTCCCAGGCTATGGTTTTGCGGAAGTGGGTCTGGCAGAACTGGAGAAGTGGCGCCGGATGGTCAACCGCTTCTTTGATGAACGCACCCAACTGACCGGCATCGTGATCCTGGTGGATATTCGTCACGAAGCCGACCCCAAGGACATCCAGATGCTCAAGATGCTAAGGATGCGTAATATACCGCATTGTGTGATCGCCACCAAGTCCGATAAGCTACCCAAAACCAAGATCAAGCAAACAGTACAGAAACTTGCCAAAGGACTGGAACTGGGCGAGACTCCGATCTTTCCCGTTTCGGCTCTGAACAATGCGGGTACCGAGCAACTCATCGACTGGTTTGAGCAGCGGATTTATATCTGAGATAAATGTCTGCCTTTGATTATGATATGATCGTGGTGGGTGCGGGTCATGCCGGAATCGAGGCCGCACTTGCATCAGCCCGCTTGGGAGCGCGCACTTTGGTATTGGTCATCAAGATGGAATCCATTGGCAGGATGTCTTGCAATCCTTCCATCGGCGGTCCGGCAAAGGGACATCTTACCCGTGAAATCGATGCCCTTGGTGGAGAACAGGGGTGGGTGGCAGACATGACCGGCATCCATTACCGTATGCTGAATATGAAGAAAGGACCGGCGGTCTGGGCGCCACGTGCACAGAATGACCGCATCCACTATTCATTATTGATGCGCGAACGTCTTGAGGATCAGGCAGGACTGCATATTCTCGAAGCCAGCGTGAGTGGCATCGTTATCCAGGGTGGGGCTGTCTGCGGGGTTAAAACATTGCTGGGCAAGGATATCACTGCTCCCAGAGTGATTCTTGCCACCGGAACATTTCTGAATGGCGCTATTCATACAGGCAATATCACGATCTCCGGAGGAAGAGCCGGAGAGCCGGCAGCGCTTTTTTTGTCGGAAAATCTCGGCTCAGCGGGTTTGACAGTCCGGCGTTTCAAGACCGGAACCCCTCCCAGGATAGACCTGCGCACCCTTGATTACAGCAAACTTGAAGAACAACCCGGAGATGCTGATCCGCAGGGCTTTAGTTTTTATCGTGATGTCAAACCCCGCAATCAAGTGTCCTGTTACATCACCCGCACCACGGATGAGACCCGCCGCATCATCTCCGAAAACATCCACCTTTCCGCCCTTTATAGCGGTATTATCAAAGGCATCGGACCCCGCTATTGCCCCTCGATCGAGGATAAGATCGTCAAATTCCCCGACAAGCCGACTCATCATATCTTTATTGAACCGGAAGGACTTAGCACCCACGAGGCGTATGTAAACGGCATCTCCACCAGTTTACCGCCCCAAGTCCAGGAAGCGATCGTTCACAGCATTCCCGGTCTGGAGCAAGCCCATATCCTGCGTTACGGCTATGCCATCGAATATGACTATATCAGTCCTGAGGAATTGACCCTCTCGCTGGAGACGCGCAGGATCAAGGGACTCTATCTTGCCGGACAGATCAATGGCACCTCCGGTTACGAGGAAGCCGCCGGACAGGGTTTGATGGCGGGGATCAATGCCGTACTATCTCTGGATGGACGCTCGCCGCTCATTCTCGACCGCAGCAGCGCATATCTGGGTGTCCTGATCGATGATCTGGTCACTTGCGGCACCAATGAGCCCTACCGGATGTTTACCTCGCGTGCCGAATACCGTTTGTGGTTGCGTCAGGACAATGCCGACGAGCGTCTGATGCCGATCGGCAGGGGACTGGGTCTGGTTTCCGATGTCCGGTGGCAGCGTTTCCAGAAGATGCTCGCTCTCAAGGAAAGAGAGATGCACCGCCTGCGGACCGAGAACTGTGACAAGCATCCCGACATGAACGAGCCGGTAAAGTTTGCCGCGTTGCTCAAGCGTCCGCAGATCACCTATCAGGATCTTGACCGTTACGGCTGGATACCTTCACCGGAAGTGGACATTGATGTAGCCCGCCGCCTCGAACTCGAGATCAAGTATGAGGGTTACCTCAAGCGTCAGGAAGACGAACTGGAACGCTTTCGCAAAGCCGAAGGCATCCCTTTGCCGGACGATATCGACTATATGGATATTAATACCATCGCTTGGGAGGCGCGGGAGAAAATGAACCGCATCCGACCACTCAGCATCGGACAGGCAATGCGTATCCCCGGGGTCAACTACGCCGATACCTCCGCCCTGATGGTCTGGCTCAGAAAGAATAAACTTTTCCAACCGGCACCATCCGGAGAAACCAAGAGAGCATAGCATGAGCACTGCCATTCACAGATCCAAACTGCCGAAATCCCTCGCCGTTCAGCCAGTTCTGTATGTTGCCGTGATGATCCTGATCATTCTGGCGATGGGGTGCGCCACCAAAAAACCACGCCTGCAAACTCCGGAGCAAGCCAGGGTAAACCATCTCCTAACGGAAGTCCCCGCCTGGCTGATGGAATTGCCCCCGGGTGACTATTCCATCGGCATCGCTTGGCGTCCCACCATGTTTGACAGCGATGCAGAGGATTCCGCCCGTGATTTTGCCGCGGTATCGCTATCCCGCAATCACAGTGCATACGTGGTGGACAAATCCCTTGTCTATTCGCTGTCCCAGATGCAGGAGATCGACTGGAACAACGTCAATTTTAATGTGGTGGTCAGTGCCGACCCCGATTTTCTGCGCCGGGCAGCGCGGGATCTGATCATGCTCGACATGATCGAGATCCATGGCTTTCTGATCGCTCTATTTGGATTTAGCCCGATCGAGCCGGACAAAACGCCGCGGCTGATGCATCTCACGACCAAGCCCGCCTGGTGTGATCAATCCAATCTCTTAGTCGCGGATCAATCAGTTTATATTACTGGCACCGCTCTATCCGCCAATCTCTTTGAAGCGTGGGCGAAAGCGCAAGAAACCGCTTTGAGCACCATTGCCCGATATCGGGTGCAAAGGGTGGTCACACGCCTTATGGTCAGGAACGACTGGATGCATCAATATACCGAGATGGAGACCGTTCTGCGCAATCAGCGCGTCTTTCTCAGCCGCTGTTTCATCGAATTCCGCCAGATCGAGCATCAGCCCAGTTACAAGGTCTATCTCCAGTTCAAGGCAGACCGATGAAGACCGCCGCCATCATCCCCGCCCGTTATGAATCCACTCGTTTTCCAGGCAAGCCCCTGGCGCTGATCCATGGCATTCCGATCATTCGCTTTATCAATGACCGGATAAGGAGTTTTTGCCTCTTTGATACTGTGATCGTCGCCACCGATTCCCCAGCCGTCTTTGATGAGATCGCTGCTCACGGCGGCAGGGTAATGATGACCAAAAAGGATCATCCCAGCGGCAGCGACCGGATTGCCGAAGTGGCTCAGCAGATCGATGCCGGTGTCATTGTCAACATTCAGGGCGATGAACCGATGATCGATGCCCATTCCTTGCGTGGATTACTGGATCTCTTCCAGGATCCTGCCGTCCAGGTCGCCTCACTGATGACCGCCCTGTCCGATCCGGCTCAACTCGCTGATCCAAATACCGTCAAAGTGGTCACCGATCTGAATAGCAATGCCCTCTATTTTTCCCGCTCACCGATCCCCTATCTTCGGGACAATGATCTCAATCCATTGTATTTACGTCATATTGGCGTCTATGCCTATCGCCGCGAGACCCTCTTACAAATGGTCTCGTTACCGCCCAGTCCTCTGGAAGAGATCGAAAAACTGGAACAACTCCGCCTGCTGCAAAACGGTATCCCGATCCGCATGCTAATCTCCGGTTATCAGGGCATCGGCGTCGATACACCGGAGGACCTGAAGGCAGTTCGCAAAATGCTGGGAGATATCTCATGATCAAACGCCTCATTCTTTCAATCCTGTTCATCACCCTTGCCGCGCTGGGTTATTCGCTGCTCCTGCGCGTTTTATACACCAGTGATTCGCATGGCGCTTACCAGCCACGCGAGTATGTTACGCGGGAAGGCCGGATATCCTTGGGCGGATATGCCGCACTGGAGTATCACCTGAACCTCCGGAAAGCGGAATTTCCACGCACGGTCTTTTTCGATGCCGGAGACCAACAGACCGGCAGCGTCTTTTCCTCCCTGGAGCATAATGGCGCCATCGGCGGTGCCATTCCCGAGGTGTTCAACTTCCTCGGTCTCGATGCCGCTGCCCTGGGTAATCACGAATTCGATTACAGTTACGCTAATACCAAACGCCTGATCGAACTGGCAAAATACCCGTTTTTGTCCACCAATATCATCGATCACAATACTGATGACCATCTCACGCTGCATCCTTATATGATCGTGGAACTGGATTCCATCCGCATCGGGGTCATGGGCTTGACCATGACCGACCTCAGAGAGCGGGTAAAAGCAGATAATGTCCGCGACCTCTCCCTCCTCCCTTACGTGTTTTCGATCGATCGTTTCCTCGATCGCCTTGCGGCAAAGACCGATCTGATCTTCCTTCTGACCCATATCGGTTTTGAAGCGGACAGTTTATTGGCGACCAAACTGGACAGCCGCATCAGCATGATCATCGGTGCTCACAGCCATACACCCTTACCCGAACCCGTCGTGGTCAATGACATCCTCATCCTGCAAGCCGGCGCCTATCTCACTTATCTCGGACAAATAGACATCCTCGTCGAGGATGGACGCATCATCGCCTGGGAGAACGAACTCATCCCGATCACCGTCCCAGAGCGGATGCCCGAAACTCCTCTGAGCGGTTTTGTCCGCAAAATAAGCGACCGGATCGATCTCGAACTGAATCAGGTCATCGGGATCATCCCCGTGGACTGGACACCTTCCAAATATGTATTGACCGACGTCTCGCGTTGGATGGCGGAGGCGCTCCTTGCCGAGTATCGAGACCGCTACAAACCGGATCTGGCGATGCTCAATTGCGGCGGCATCCGTAAAGCCGTCCCCAAGGGAGAGATCACCCTCAAAGACCTGACCGAGATGCTGCCGTTCAATAATACGGTCGTCATCTTCACCGCCACCGGCGCTGATCTCATCAATTACCATAACCACAACGAACGCAACATGATCGACCCGCCGCATGACATCGTTCAGGACTCCGGCATCCGCCGCATCGGGACAAGTGACAACTATCGGATCAATGGCGCACCGCTCGATCCCAGAGGTATATATCGAATCGTCTCACACGACTTTCTGGCAGGACAATGGCAAAAATACCTCACCTTCGAACCCCAGTCGGTCCATGATACCGGCGACTTCATCCGCGATGCCATCGAAAACCAGATCAGACGCCAGTTACCGGTCAGGCAGGAGAATAAATGACCACGGTTGACCATGAATATTGGATGTATATCGCTCTGGAGGAAGCCCGTATCGCGGCGGACGAGGATGAAATTCCGGTCGGCGCTGTGCTGGTCAAAGGCAATGAGATGATCCTGCGCGACCACAACCGCACCCGTCAAATGAACAATCCCCTGGCGCATGCCGAAAAATTGATAGTTGACAAAATCCTTGCCTCAGGAATCAAGTTCCTACAGGATCATCGGCTATACGTGACGCTTGAGCCCTGTCTGATGTGTGCCGGAATGCTGATCTTAGCCCGGTTGAACACCTTGGTCTTTGGTGCTTCCGATCCCAAGGCAGGTGCCGTTGGATCGATCTATAACGTACTGCGGGACAAATGTTTCAACCACCATCCCACAATTGTCAGTGGTCTGCTGAAAGAGCCCTGCAGCATCATCATGACCTCTTTCTTTCAAAGTAAAAGAACATAATTACCCGCGGAGAGTTGCCGGAGCGGTTGAACGGGACGGTCTCGAAAACCGTTGTGCCTTTACGGGCACCCAGGGTTCGAATCCCTGACTCTCCGCCATGTCTTTGGCCGCTTTATATCCCACCGTCGGATCATGACCGCTTCCTCCCTGCTTCATAACCTTAGTATAACCTTACGGTCGTAAGGTTATACTAAGGTTATACTAAGGTTATCAAGCAGGGAGACAGCATGATGTTTCCTTGGGATGGTGCTTTTTTGTTGACATGAATGGCGTCTTTGAGATTGTGACGGGCAATGGCATAAAAGAGCCAATATATTTGAATAGAGACACTTACGCAGACAAGGCAGAGGTATAAATGCGAAAGAAATGGAAATGGATCATAATTGCGTTGATCGTTCTGGTCATCCTCGGTGCGGCGGTAAAACACCGCTCCAAAGCCGCTGGACAAAGGACTGGGCTGGCAGCGCAGGATCATAGTTACACGGTGGTCAGAGGAGATATCGTGTCCAAGGTGGAGATCATTGGGGAGATTCAGCCCCAGACGGTGGTGGCGGTAAAATCAAAGGTTTCAGGCACGATCGTCCGGTTTTATGCCAATGAGAACGACTACGTGCGCGCCGGCCAGATCATTGCCGATATCGAGCCGGATTACAATCAGGCGAATACGCTCTTTGCCACCAAATCCAGACTGCAATTAGCCGAACTGGCTATGAACAATGCCCGCGCGGAACTGGAGAAAAGACGCCAACTATTGGCCGAAAGACATATCTCGCAGGCGGAATTTGATCTGGCGACGGATCAATTGACCACGGCGCAGATCGAATATCGTCAAGCGACAGAACAATACGAGCTTATCCGTGATCTCGATACCGGAGGCCGGGTGACGCACGTCTATGCCACCGCTTCCGGAACGGTGATCGAGCGCCGGTTGAGCGAGGGGGAAATGGTGCAATCGAGCAATACCGCCTTCGGCGAGGGCACGGTGGTGATGCGGATCGCCGATCTAAGCAAGATGATCGTCAAGACCAGGATCAATGAAGTGGACATTGCCAAATTTTCTCTTGGCCAGGAAGCGCGGATCACGGTGGATGCCTTGCCCTACGAAGAAATGAGCGGTAAGATCATCAAGATTGCTCCGATGGCGGTGATGGAAAATAATGCCCGCGTCTTCCCGGTCGAGATCAGCCTCGAAAAACAAAACCCCCGGCTCAAGCCAGGAATGACTGCCAATGTTTCGATCATCGGTGAATCGCGCCGTGACGTCCTGGTCATACCGATCAGAGCGGTCTATACCGATGATAAGAATCAGGATATCGTGTATATCACCACGGCGGAGAGCAGTCCCGCTCCCTCAAGATCTGGGACAAGGACGGCGCCGGCGAGTCCGGGGATCGCTACTCCGGTAAAACTGGGCAGTAATGACATGCAGATGGTGGAAGTGATCGATGGGCTTAAGGAAGGTGATATGATATCCCTGCAAGCGCCCGACCGCTCCGGCATGATGTTCATGGGAATAAACTGATGATCAGAATAGAAAATCTATCAAAAACCTTCTCAGACATCCGGGCAGTGGATAATGCTTCCTTTACCATCCGGCGGGGAGAGATCGTCGGCTTTCTGGGACCCAATGGAGCAGGGAAAACTACCACCCTGAGGATGGTGACGGGTTTGCTGCAACCGACAGCGGGTAATATCCTGATTAATGACATCCCGCTCCATGACGATCCCCTGGCGGCGGCAAGAATCATCGGCTACCTGCCGGAACAGAACCCGCTCTACGGCGAAATGCTGGTCTATGACTACCTCAAGTATATCGCCACGCTGCGCGAGGTGAGAAAAGAGGACTTTATCAACCGGCTGGACTTCGTGGTGCAGAAATGCGGCTTGTCCGAAGTGCTCGCCCAGCCGATCGGGACGCTTTCCAAGGGATATCGCCAAAGAACCGGACTGGCACAGGCGATCATTCACGATCCGGAAGTGTTGCTCCTGGACGAACCCACCTCCGGCCTCGACCCCAATCAAATCATCGATATCAGGCAACTTATCCGCGAAATGGGCAGCGCCAAGACGGTCGTTCTCTCCAGCCATATCCTACAGGAAGTGCAAGCGCTCTGTGATCGGATCATCATCATCAACCGGGGTAAAATCATCGCCGATGCGATCAAGGATGATCTGCCCGCTTTGCTGGAATCAAGGATGCGGGTAACGATCGAGATCGAAGGCGGCGAGATGGAATTAGAGCCCTTCCTGATCGACTATCCGGATCCGGTCCTGGCAGAGATTGAGCCGCAGGATCAGTCCGTACTCTATACTTTTACCATCACCGAGGAAGCGGAATTCAAACGACGCTTTGCCCAATATACGATGCAGAAGCGACGCTTGATCGTTGGGATGAAGACCCATTCGCTGAGTTTGGAAGATGTGTTCCACCGCCTGACCAGCCCTATCCTGGGCGAGGATAACCTCATGCCTGATAATAATGTGGCGCAGCATTCCGATGCCACGGAACCCCAAGACAAGGAGCCCCGCGATGAATAGCGCTTTGACCATTGCACGCAAGGAATATGTGGCAGCCCTGCGCTCCCTATCCACTTACATCATCTTCACCATCTTCCTCGTGATCAGCGGGATCCTTTTTTCCATGACCGTGTTTAAGATCGGCAAAGCGGAATTACGCTTCCTCTTTGAACTTATCCACTATGCCTATCTGTTTTATATACCGGCAATTACGATGGGTTCGCTGGCACGAGAAAAATCAGGGGGCACCCTGGAATTATTGCTGACCCTGCCACTGAGAACGGGACAGATCATCGCCGGAAAATTCATCGCCGCCCTGCTGCTGCTCGTTACGGTGATACTCTGCACAGTGGTCTTCTTTGGCATCATCTGGTGGTATGGTTTTGGCATCGATTATGGCGCCATCCTGAGCGGTTATCTGGGGATCCTGATGGCAGGTGCGGCATACATCGCCATCGGTATCTTTGCCTCCAGCATCCAACAGGATCAAGTGCTGGCCTTTATCCTGGCTGTTGTCATCTCTGCTTTCTTTTGCCTGAGCACGGTGATCCTGCCGCTGTTGCCGGTTGCGGTGGCATCGGTCTTTCAATTCATCAGTTTCGGTTATCATCTGGATAGTTTTTACAAGGGAGTGCTGGATAGCCGTGATATCCTATGGTTCCTCAGTATCACAGCCGGCTTTTTGCTTATGGCGGAATTTAACCTCAAACTCAGGAACCGGGCACAGGAGCGTTGAAGATGAAGACCAAGACGACATCCATCTTTAGCGCGTTGATGATCCGGGTGGTGATCATCCTGATGCTCAATCTGATCAGTGCCTATCTCTTTCTGCGGATCGACGTCACCAAAGACAAACGCTATACCCTTAGCGCAGTGAGCCGTGAACTGATGCGTGATCTGGACGAGAAACTCTTGATTAAGGTGTATATCTCCAAAGACCTTCCGCCGGACTTTAATGAATTGGCTCGCTACCTGAAAGACCTACTGGTCGAATATAAGCAGTATGGCAAAAGCCGGTTCCGGTTTGAATACGTCAGCACTGCCAATATGGAGGAGTTCCGCTCCCTGGCCGTTCAAAACCAGATCCAGGCTCTTACCTACCAGAGTTTTGAAAACGATCAGATGTCGCTCAAGGAACTATACTTCGGCATGACCTTCGAATACCGGGGCGGGCGGAACGTGATCAATATCGTGCCCGATATGCTACCCTCGCTGGAATATACGCTGACCACCATCTTCCGAGCACTGACCGAGGTCGAATTGCCGGAAATCCTGATCTATCGTGGAGAGACCTATGTCGAAGGCAGCTGCCGAACTTTCGAATCCGCCATCCGCAATAACTATCGGCTCATCTCCACCGATCTGATGAGCATCCCCCAAATGGCACCTGTGATGATCTTTACCGGCACGGCTGACTCGCTGAGCAGGGCACAACTGTATAACCTCGATCAATACCTCATGCACGGCGGTAATCTGGTGATCCTGCAGGAACGGGTCGGTTATGAGGCGGGACGCTTCATCGAGATCCGCTCCAATATCTTTGATTTGCTGGAGCACTATGGGATATGGATAAAGCCCAATCTGGTGATGGATGTGAGATGCGACAGCCAATATGACGACCCCACCCGCCAGCAGTATCCCTTCCCGATCTATCCGGTAGTCACCGGAAACTCCGAAAGCATCATTACCAGAAGCGTGGATAATATCGTTCTCTATCTTGCCTCCGAGGTTTCTACCGTCCTCGATACCATAACCGTCGGGATGAAACCGCTGCTCCAGACCTCACGTCAATCAGCGTTTGTAACCGCTCCGGATTTTGACCTCAATCCCTTCTTTGAGCGCGAGAGCAGCGATCTCTTTCAAATGCCGCCGATGACCGTGGGTGCAATCTTCAGCGGAAGTATTCGCAGCCTCTTTTCTGCCGAGGTCGATACCGGCAGTTATCCCGATTTCAAAAGGAGCAGGGAACACGCTGAGATCGTGGTATTCGGAGACCGGGAACTGGTCTTCGATCCGCCTGATTACAAACCGCAATACATCGACCGCGCCAATATCATCCTCAATGCCGTGGACTATTTCCTCGGCAATGAATCCCTCATCCGCATCCGCTCCCGCAATTTTGCCAGCAGCCCGTTCAACCTGCTCTATTATCAGCACCGGAAACTGGGCGATGAGATGTTTGGTGCGGATGTCAATGCTCAAGAACGATACTACAAGAAGGTGATACGGGTCATCAGCGTGGTGATGCCATCGCTTTTACTTCTGATCCTGGGATTGTTCCAGATTATCCACAACCGGCAGCGTAAGACAGTGATCATCAGTCAATATCGGCGCCGCAGATTGATCGAACGTGATGAGCCAGGCGTGGAGGATACCCAGCAATGAACCGCAGATATAAGATATTGATCCCCTTGGTTTTGCTGTTGATCGCGGTGTTCATATACTTGCGCCGGCAAGAACCAGTGGAACAGACCTTCCGACTCTTTCAGGCGGATTCGCTTGCCATCGCCGGCATTGAGATCCGTAAGGGCGATAGATCTATAGCCATGGAAAAGCAAGACGAGGTCTGGATGATGACCGAACCTTTCCAATGGCGAGTCCAGAATGAACTTATCGCCAATCTCTTTCGTGACCTGATCTCAAGCGACATCTCCAATACCGTGATCACCACCGGCACCGAAGATGACCACCGCTATGGACTCGAGCCCGATATTGTTCTGCAGGTAAAACTCCTGGACGCCGGAGGCAGGGTTCTCGACCATGTGCATATCGGAAATGCCGGTAACCCATTTGATTATATCAGGCGCGTGGGATCAAGGCAGATCTATCAGACCCGCGCCAAGGTGGTGAATGTATATGTCCCCGATGCTCAGATCTGGCGCGATCCCAATATCCTCAGTATTGAGGAAAGGGATATACTTCGCATCAACGTCCGCTACCGCAAAAACTCCTATACCTTGATCAAGGAAGCGCAGAACTGGCGATACACCGATAGCCGGGAGAGTTTCCCCATCCCAATCGAAAACCGTGCCATTGTCCGTGTCCTGAACGTCCTGAGAGATCTATTTACCATGCAGTTATACGTGGATGACAATCGTCCGCTCATCCCCCTCTTCGATGATCCAGAGTGTATCGTCGATGTCTATTTGCGTAACCGCACCAAACGCACGCTTACCTTTGCGCGCAGCAGCGAAATGGAATTTATCCTGATGCTGGATGATGACACCAAAGTGCTTTATGGCGTGCTCTATGACACCCTTGAGCGTTTTACCCGCGCCGCAGAGATCTTCAAGATGCTGTACGGATGATAGGTATGATCAGCGTGCTGCGCTTCCCGGATATCTCACTGGAAATATACACAGTTCCCCATCCGGTATCGTTACGGCTTGCGCTGGAATGAGAGACGATGTTTCCCTTTAGCGGTCTCGATGTTTGGTGATTCCAATATGTGCAACGCTCTTGAACAAACAATACAATCCACTGATCGATCCGATTAAAGTCCTCACCTGACAGAAGTGTTCACGATCCTTCAACGGGGGAGATGCTTCATCCGGAAGACAGCGGTGGTCCAGAGTTCGATGATGAACCCACAGATCGCCATCAGAAGAAAACTGAGGAGCAGATGTTCCCATCTGGTATAATTCCAGGGTTTGAGCGATGCTATAGTCAATGATGTGGGCGTTCCGGCTATGACGCCGAGGATGATCCCATGCAGCCACCAAGGCATGCGAAGGGCACTGATCCCGCAGATAAAACCGATCAGGACCGGTCCGGCGAGGATGATAGCCGCTTCCGTCAGGCTCAGATCACTCAGGATACGAGTGACGGCAAACATTATGCCTGCCAATACAATACCGATCACGGTGGCGACAATGACACGTCTAACACTGAGCATATTCACCTCCTGTCCATATGCGCCCCATACTTACAAACAGCGAGATAGATGTCAAGTATAATTGCCATGCTGCCGATCGATGTCTGTGGATAAATATCTACACTGTGACAATCAGCGTCCGGGGCTGGTCTCTTTGGCAGGTTGGTTCATCACTGCAGTGCCCCGGTAGAATTGCCTTGTGGTAGTAGCGGGGAAGGGAAATGCAGGTGGCGGGGGGAGTAGAGGTAGTCCCAATCAATATTGTCGGGATCGTCACTGCCATATAAACCATGATCGTACCATCGACATTACGGTCGAAGAGCAGATCATACCAAATCATCGGAGAATAGGGGATCCTCGTATTTGCTCAGCAGGGATAAAAACCGATGTTATCATCAAAAGACCGTTGAATAATCGGCAACACCGGATTTATCCGGCACCCAGCACGTTTGC
>CAYZZE010000036.1:0-19295 GCA_964482845.1 uncultured Candidatus Cloacimonadota bacterium | reverse complement strand
GTCAGTGCAACGACCGACTGAAGTCAGTGCAACGACCGGCTGAAGCCGGTGATACGCTTATGTGCAACGGTCTTTGATAGATTGCGCCAGTTTAAACCCGAAGCGAATACGAGATTAGAGTGGGCAAAGGACAGGGAGATGAGGATCCGGATCCACTAAACAAGCCCTGTGATCTACAGGTGGCAAGACATGAGTTTAGGGACGAGACACAGTCCGAATTTAAGTCAGAGCACCGGGAAATTCTTTTAATACACATACTTCACACCGGCGGAGAAAGACCGCTCGGTATCTCTCCACCAGTTTATCTCTCCATCCTTGTCCTTGTATTTCTCGGAATATTTGGCGATAAGAAAGAAACGTCGTTTTTCGTTCCAACTGAAGGTGGTGCTCAGTGCCATTTGAGCAGTGGGAACGGCGATCTGACCCAAAGCAAGTTTTTCGACATTGACCTTGCTGTAGGAATAGACGAAATTTTCCAGCCGTCCGTATTGGGTATCAACACGGATCCTGAACCAGAGTGATTTGCTCCGGAAGTTCTCTTTGCCATACATATTTTGCCAGGCGACCATAGTATTCACTTTGTTGCCGATCTTAGCCTGGACCCTGCCCAGAAAGCCATAAGTGGCAGGTCGGCGTTGCAGAACATCCTCTTTGGTCTCAATGTAGGTATTACCGTCTGCGTCAGAGAGAACTTTTGCCCGGTCTTGTTCATAGTAGTGGTCAAAATAGCCAGGGATAAAGCGGCGGGTATTCAGACGATATTCCAGATTGAACCTGATCACGTCAAAATTGGCATAGCAGCCTGGCAAGATAAATCCGGTGCCGTTGCCAAAGATGTGAGCGGCTTCGGTATAAACGCCGTAGGTGGCATTTTTGGTCTTGGAGATGGGCATGACGATATCAAAACTAAGCGCGGTCAGCGCTTCTCTTTTTCCGATATCGGTGGCAAAAAACAGCGAATCGCCCATCACATGCCGGAGATTACCTTTTTGATTGAGATCAGTGACCAAGGATACGCCCACAACCGCCTGATCGATGTATTTGAGCGTTGAATCCGGCATGGGAGTAGCGTGGGCGGTTAGAGCCATAATCTGACTCTTGACCAGATCGGAGGAAAAGAACTCCACCTTGGGCTTGAGCGGAATGTTTTCCAGGTTGCACCCGATCAAAAGGCCATAGTTCTTTTGGCTGGGATAATAGCGCATATTGGAGAAATTCAACATTAACAAGCCATTATCGATCGTATGGTTGGGAAATCCACCGAGATGAAAGAAATATGGATCGCCGATCTGGGCATAGCGCATATAATAGATCTTGGTGGGAATATCCTTGATTTGATCCCAGTCCCGTTTACGGATGTTGTAATCCTGATCGAACAGGAAATCCAGATCAAAACCCACGCCAAACTTCTTGTATTTAAATTCGTGGATGATCCGCATTTGATAGTATCTAAGGGAATCCACCGTCACCTTGCCCACTGTTGTCGAAGTCCCATAGCGGGTGCGTGACCTAACGGCAAATGGCAAGTCCTGCGCTGCCAAGAATAAAACGCAGAGTAAAAAACCAAAGACAATCATCATCTTCTTCATTGTTTTCTCCTCGTTTGCTCTATGTAACATGATACTATACGTATCGTCTATCTGTCAAGCAGTAATTCCCGGAGGTCTCTCTATCTGATCCGGCTATCCACATCGGTCACAGGTATCTGAACGGTAAAAGTAGTGCCTTTGCGGGGACTACTGGCCAGATCGATCGTTCCCTGCATCAATTGCACCAGCCGTTGGGTAATGACCAAGCCCAATCCCGATCCCTGGGATTTGGCTCCGCTGGTCTCAATCTGATAAAAGGGTTGGAATACTCTTGCTTGTTGCTCCGGGGTCATACCGATACCCGTATCCCCCACCTTGATCTCAAGTAAGCCGGGCTCCGGCATGTCAATTGTGACCTCAATGCTTCCCTGGGGAGTAAACTTGATGGCGTTATTGACCAGGTTGAGCAGAATCTGTTTGATACGCAGTTCGTCGGTGATGATGATATCCGGCAGACGCTCCACGAAATGAGTTCTTAGATCCACCCCCCTTTCATTGAGTTGGAACTGCACGATGTTATGAACGACGAACACGACGCTGCGCATGTTTACCGGAGTGCGGTGGAGATTGAATTTGCCGGCTTCAATGCGGGAGATGTCGAGCACGTCGCTGATCAAACTCTGCAATTGCTTGCCGGAGGTGCTGATGGCATGGAGATAATCTTGCTGATCTTCCGTCAGCGGAGTGGAATTCATCAAACTGATCATTCCGAGGATGCCATTCAATGGCGTCCTGATCTCATGACTGATGGAACTGAGAAAAGAGGATTTTGCCTCCGTCGATCTACGCAGGTCGTCTTCCATTACATATCTCCGAAAAGCCATGGCGATGCTATCGGAAAGAGTGACCAGCGTATTTTCAGCAACATGCTCGGATACACCGGCATCCTTATCGGTCTTTATCGCCACGACAAAACCCCAGTACCTCGAATCGTCTTTGATGGGATAGACAGCGACCGGCAAGTCATTGTGGATCGCACACATATTGAGAAACTCTGGGGGAAACTGGGCAGTATTGCCGTGGATACGATGTCCCGAGATCAATGAATTCTCCCAATCCATCAGAAGAGGCATTACGTCAGCGGGGATATCTCTTTGGGCTACTCCCGTGCTCAGACGTTCCCTGTGCCAGGAAGCGATTTGCTTATAGTGCACGTCTGTTTTGCTTACGATCACAAGCGTTTCTAGCGTGAGGCAGGAGCCCATATCGCTGATCACATTCTGCAAGACCTTATAGGGATCTGGATTGGACAAGAGCATGTGCATGGAATGGGTCAAATACTTCAGGATGATATTATTATGATTGAGTTGCTCCGTGCGAAGGCGAAGCGTGGTAATATCCTGGCTGAAGGCGTAGTAGACCGGCTTGGCGGATGATCTGATCCGGGCGGAATTGATCACGGCATATTGCCATGTTTCACCCATGTTCTCATCCGTAATCAGAAAGTCACCCTCCCATTTGCTTTGTTTGTCGATGCAATAGGATATTCTTTCAAACAGGGGATGCAAGCGCAGGTCTTTGTGGTGGATGTTCATTCCTATCAGCGATGATTCGTCCATGCCCTGTTCCCTGAGCAACGCCTCATTGGCAAAAGTGATATTCCCTTTGTCATCGGTAACTACACACTTGAGCGGAGCACTCGATAACATCTCCGCATTGAATTTTAAACTTCTTTCCGAGACTTTGCGGATCTTGAAATTGATGAAAAAGATGGGGAGTAGCAACAAGGATAGCGCGAGCAGATGTGAATATGATTGGAGAGTATTTTTCCGGAGCATGGCGTGAAAACTCTCCTGTTCGATATCAGCGCCGGTGATATAAAAAACTCCGGAATCGGTTTCCTGGGGCAGGAAACAAGTATAAAAAGAACCCCATTCGTCCGTGTAGGAAGCAAATTGCTGCGATCGGGTGGTAAACGCCTCCACCAAAGCCGCAGGCACCTGTTCATACTTCATCCAATACGGCTCATACTCACCTTTTTCCAGTTGCTCCGGAGTTATCGAGCTGGCAATGAAATAAAAGTTCCCGCCCTCATTCCTGAGAGCATACAGATATTTGTAGCCATAACTTTGACAGGCCTTGGTAAACCTTGTGATATGCCGCTGGTATTCATCCTCCGGGATGGAGTCCTTGTCAAGCGCACGATCAAAGTATCCTTCCGGCATCAGATAGGTTACAATTTTGGCGCCTTGTTCCAGGTAGGTATGGATCTCTTTCATCAGGTTATGTTTGTTGTTGCGGTACGTGACGGTAGTAAAGATAACAATTGAACCCAGATAAACTATGACCAAAGTGATCAGCAAGCGGACAAAATATTTACTCAACCGATTCCCCTTTTTAACAAACCGATCATTTCATCAGCCCATAAACCGGATTGAACGCTCATCCCCCTGCTCAGAAATTGAAAGCAAGATCCATCCAAGATGCCTGTCCATTCGTCCATAAAGAACTTCTTGAATTCCACAGCAACTGCGATGACTTGATAGGGATAACTATGATGCAGCCAGCGGGAAAGATGCCCCCCGGTAAACTTGATATCAATGCGGCAATCAAGTTTTGATCCGTGGGCAATACCGTCTGTTGGGACTCTCTTCATTGCAATATCTGTGAGCAAATCCTGCAGGCGGGATAAATAGCTCCGATACTCTTGCGGCATGTTGCTTGAACCAAGATTGATGTCCGGATTGTCTTTGGGAGGTTCTGGAGGGTGCCCCGTACCCCGTCTCCGGTGGTTGTAGGAATGCAGGTCAAAGATCACCAGATGGCTGTGCCGGGCAAGCATGCGATCAATATGAAATGCCACTACGGCATACCAATCCCGGTATGATTCCCGCAGCTTATGCACCAAGACGCCATCTAGGCGAGTTTTTCTGACCTCCAGCCCCCAGCAATCCTCCGGTTGTAAATAAATACATTTATCCTCGCCACGGTTCAGATCAATGGCAAAACGGCTGGTCTGAACCACTATGTGATTGGGGTATTCGGCTGCGATCAGACCAGTGTATGGATCTTCTTCCCTCAGGCGTTCTGCCGGACTGATCCCGCAATTCTCTTCCAGTTCCGGCGGCAATTCATGCCCATGATGGATCGCCAATGCCACCACAGGAATATCCTCACGGTCAAACCGAAAGAGGGATTTGATCACAATTGCCAAGTCTCCATCAGTTTTGCGAGTTGATTGAGCATCTTGATATAGGCATACAGATCATCTTCGTTGATCTCCTTGTCCGGCTTGGTATATACCCGGTACAAGGGTTGCATGTCAAAAGCGGTGAGTGCGTCCGCCTGCTGGATCAATGCCTCGGGTTCGACGGGTATGGGCTGTTTGCGGAGATGGAAAAAGCCCTTGAGCACTGGTAGAATTGAAACTGCGGAATCCTTGGCGACGGCGGCGAAGCGCTTGTGAGATGTCTTGTATGCCATCACCGCGAGCCGAGTATGCAGCCATTTGCTCTTGAGTTCCCGTTCCATCTGCAGACGGACTTCATGGGCGCTGATTGTCAGGTCAGCCAGCAGATCCTCTCTGACGTGCAGGTTTTGATAATCGGTCATGATATCAATAAATTCGAGCGGATACGAATCGGTAGAATACCGGATAAATTCACGGGTAATGATAAGAGGTATGGGAAGTTTCCTGCGCCGACAATATACAGCGACCGGTTTCATATCATCAAAAAAGGAGACCGGATCCTGTTCCAGGATTATTATACAGTTCTGTTGCGTCTTGTGGATACCATAGACCGCCACCTGTAGCAGATTGGCGTCCAGGATATTCAAGGTGTTTAGGATATCATGCCAGTTGTTCCTATTCACGGGTAACCCCCTTGTCATATTTATCAATGTATAACTGAGCGCTTTCCTTTGCCAGGTTCCTGATCCGTGCAATATAGCCGGCACGTTCGGTAACGCTGATCACCCCCCGGGCATCCAGAAGGTTAAAGGTATGCGAACAGCGCAGCAGATTGTCATAAGCGGGAAACACCAGCCCCTCTTTCAGCAATTGAGCGCATTCCTGTTCAAAATCACCAAATAGTTCAAACGCCAATTTTGTATTGCAGCGATTGAAGTTGTAATCCGAGTATTCCACTTCCCGGTCAAAGAAAAGATCTTTATAAAGCGTCGTCTCGTTCCACTCCAACAACCGGTAATCTTCCGCTTTCTGGATATACATAGCCAGCCGTTCAAGCCCATAGGTAAGTTCCACGCTTACCGGAAAGACGTCGATGCTGCCCACCTGTTGGAAATAGGTAAACTGGCTGATCTCCATACCATCAAGCCAAACCTCCCAACCGAGACCCCAAGCACCCAGCGTAGGTGACTCCCAATCGTCTTCCACAAAGCGGACATCGTGCTCTCTAAGCCTGATCCCGATGGCTTCCAAACTTTTCAGATACAGATCCTGGATATCGTCCGGAGATGGTTTTAGGATCACTTGAAATTGATAATAGTGTTGCAAGCGATTGGGGTTTTCACCATAGCGTCCATCCTTGGGACGACGACACGCCTGGGGATAGGCAGCGGCACAGGGCTTGGTCCCCAAAGCCCCGAAGAAGGTGGCGGGATGAAATGTCCCCGCACCCATCTCGATATCGTAAGGTTGAAGCAGGTTGCAGCCATATTGACCCCAATATTGCTGCAAGGTAAGGATAATATCCTGAAAGGTCATTAACTACTCCCGTGCAGTGATTTTGCTTTGTCCAGGATCAAGACCAGCATTTCCCTCAGGTTCATCAGTTCCGTTATCGCTTGCGGTCTGGGTTTTGGGTATGCTGTAGGATCACGTTGTATGGTATAAGTGAGATCAAGCTCCATTTGCGGTTGCATGGATCGGTCTTCTTTGAGTTTCTTGCGGGCGCCCGCGATCGTAAAGCGCTGTACATAGAGCATTTCCTTGATCCTGCGCAAGAGCCGGATCTGTTCTTCATTGAATTTCCTGATTCGTCCATGTCCTTTTTTGGGGCGCAATTGAGGAAATTCCGTCTCCCAATAACGGATCACGTAGGGCTTCACCCCCAAGAGGTTGCCCACTTCTCCAATCGTATAATAATACTTACTCATGCATCTTACCTCAGAGTTTAATTGGATCGCCTGCCGCCCGCGAATCCCAGCGTCCAATGCAAGCAATGGCAAAAATTATGACAGCGAAGGCAACAAAGATCAGCGGATAATAGAAGATGGATCTGATCAGCGGGATCCGCCGGTCGATATACAGGGGCGCACTGATATTGCGGACCTCAAATAGACCGGTTTTACTCAGGATCCTGCCTTTGGGATCGACGATCATGGAAATGCCGGTATTGGCACTGCGGTAGATCTGGATGCGGTTTTCTACGGCACGGAATTTGGTCAGCACCGAGTGCAACCAGGGTCCATAGGAAGTACCGAACCAGGCATCGTTGGTGATATTGACCAGATAATCCGCTTTTATCCGGGGTGTTGTTGTATCATTTTCGCCTATTTTGGCGGAGGTTTGGAGTCTTCCGATCCGGATCGCCATCCGGTGATTGAGATCGGCAAATGCGATCTCATAGCAGATAGATGGAGAAAAGACATAATCTCCACTCTGATACCACCTTATCTCGGTTCCATACTCCCAATTTGCCTGTCCCATTTGCACACCCCACAAAAAAGGCAGGTATTTGAGACCGGGGATCCTTTCTCCTCCGGGCACGAGGATTATTTTGTAGTATAGAGAATCCGGCGGCTCATGAGGCCGGAATAGAGTTGCCGCATTGTAATGCAATTCCCGCATGGGGTGCTCGGGAGGCGCAGGCAGATAATCCGGAAATCCGGTAAAGATATCCATATCCAATCCATTTACCAGATCCTGGACGATCGCCCGATAATAGGTGTGACGCATCATATTGACCGGCATCGCCGCCTCCGGCCAGATCAACATCCGGGCTCCTATGCTCTTTGCCTCGTACGATAATCTCCGGTATCGCTCGACGATTTCATAGAACTGCTCCGCTTCCCATTTGTCGTCCTGGATGATGGAGGGTTGCATTACAAATACTTGAGGTTCGTGCTTTTCCATCGGAACATAGGATATACTCCAGAAGCCATACGCCATCCAGACCAGCAGTATCACGCCAACCACAAACAGGGAACGTAACTTCCCACGGATGGATCTGTAAAGCAGAATATTGACCAAAATGATCAAAGCCGAAAGCAGGATCACTCCTCCCAAGTCCAATGCTTGCAACAGGATGGTATAATCGGACAGGGAATAGGCCAGGTTGATCCAGGGAAAGCGGAATTCACTGAAGTTCTGCAGATACTCCAGCGATAACAGGATACAGATCAATCCCGGATATCTCCATCGAGGCACAATATGCCACACCCGCTGGGCGGCATAAAACACGGCATAATATAATCCGATGTATACCACAAAGATCCCCAATAACCCGAGTGGAGTCACACTGCCGATCCAGTAGAGCAGGACGCTGCAATAGACCGCGGCAAAGATCAGCGCCATATACAAGAGATGCAATCGCTTATGCCGCCGCAGGTCAAGGACGAACAACATCGGGATCCACGCCCCGAAAACCAAAAATCCCAGGTGAAGGGGTAAGCGCGACAGCGTCAAACCCAGTGCCGTCAGCAAAGCATAGATCAGATACCACGGTCTCGTCTCCGGTGCGGACCGGCTGCTCGAATCATTGTTTGTCAGAATACTTGGGTTCACCGCATTGGACTCCGGTAGTTGATGTTGAAGCGTCTTACCTCGTTGTCGATCGCCATTAGAAGGACGTTCGCCGATCGGTTCAGATTACGGATTGTGCCTGAGCCCACCGCTATCGGAGCAGCACCGGAACTCCCCGTCAGTATGCCATTGCGGTATTCGACAAGGTTATTGAAGTCATCATAGAGGCAAAGGGCGTCGATCGTGCGCAGCGTCTGCCCCAGTACCGTAAAAACCGTGGTTTTGTCATGTGCCATACTGTATGCGAGAACATAATCGCGGTTATATGTCAATTGACTGATCCGATCCAGTTCAAACTTGCCGAAACGAAATTGCTCTCTGCCGTCCAGCTGCGAATAGACGATGATCTGTCCGCCCAATCCGTCATAGATGTAGATATTCTGATCCGTTCCCACCGCCATCAATTCGGGTTGCACTGTTCCCGCAATGTCGATCTGGGTCACATACATCCCTTCATTGGAGAATTTGCGGATCTGACGAGCGGCGGTGTCCAGCGCCAAGAGTCCGCCATCATTATCCAGAGCAATGTCCCCAAGTTTCTGAAAATTAATGCGTTCCAGACCCAGACCTCCGATCCGGTTGATCATCCTCCCGTCACGATAGAGGCGGATCTCGTGCCAGTCCCTCAGCATCACATAAAGCGTCTGACTGCGAACATCGAATAGCGCCTTGCTCACCGGATTTTCAAACGTTTCCACGCCCGCCGCCTCAAAAGAATCGATCACCATCGGCGGACGAAACTGAACGGTGGAACAGGCGCCGAGAATGAGACAGATCAAGACCGTCGTCAGACCCCTGATATGACCTTTTTCTCTCTTCAATCGCATCAGCGAACTGCGAAACGACCTTAGTAGCAATGCTATACGATGATTTTTCATAGTTCCATCCTTATCCTTCGCGTGATAGATGGATATCGCGCAATTTGCCCTGAATAGTGTTTTTTCTTTTGCCGAATTTGCTATACTCCAGGGTGTATGCAATATCTACGATGCTGTTCGGTTTGAGCTGTGGCTGATAATCACCCAGATTGTATCCGATCAGATCAAGCGACACGCCGTCCTTGATAACTTTCATTTTTAGGTGGTTACGCCCCACCGTATAGGGATAACTCGACAGCATTACCTGACGGGTGACGAATACAGGGGGCAAATTCTCGGGGCCGAAAGGCGCAAAGCGTTCCATCCACTCCAGCAGCATATCGTTCAGATCATACAATTCCAATTCGTTATCTACCGGCATTGACTGCTGCAATATGTCAAATTGCTCCCGTTCAGCAATATAACGGCTGAGTTCGTTCTCAAACCGATCAATGTATTCCTGATAAATGGTCAGCCCGATGGCATACTTGTGACCGCCAAAACTATGCAGATTATGCCCCGTGACCTTGAGTGCCTCAAACAGGTCAAATTCCGGGATGCTGCGTCCTGAACCGCAGCCAAAGCCATCCTTACAGGAGATCATGACCACCGGACGGTAGTACTTTTCCACCAGTTTGGACGCCACAATACCGATGACGCCGGGATGCCAATCGTTGGAGGATATGACGATGCAGTAGATGTCATTCAGGTTGCGGTATTTGTGTTCGATGATCTGACACGCCTCAAAATAAGCTTTCTGGTCTTCCTGTTGGCGCAGTGTATTTTGGCGTTCGATCAGTACCGCCAGTTCGGCGCTGTGTGCTTCCTCCGTGGAAATAAGCAGTTCCACCGCCAAAGATGCGCTTCCCATCCTTCCGGCGGCATTGATCCGCGGCGCAATGCTAAAAATGATATCGGATGCGTCCAGCGTCATTGGGTTCAGGTTGCTGTTCGCCACGAGAGCGTTTAAGCCCAGATTTTTCTTCTCAATCAGATGCCGAAGCCCGATCGAAGCAAAGATACGGTTCTCGCCGGTGAGTGGAACGATGTCTGCAATTGTGCCCACCGCCACCAGATCCATATATTTGAGAACGTTTTCCGCGGTATCGATCCCCATTACCCGATAGATCGCCATCAACAGTTTATACGCCACACCCACGCCGGCAAGGTGAGTAAAGGGATATGGCGAGTTCGGCAATTTGGGATTGATGATGGAAAATGCCCGCGGCAATTCGTCCCTGGGATTGTGATGATCGGTGATTATGATCTCCATCCCCGCTTCATGGATCGCATCCACTTCCTCAATGGCATTGACCCCGCAATCCACGCTGATGATCAATTGCGCCTGCATCTCTTTCAAGTTATCCAAGCTACTCACCGATAATCCATAGCCATCGATCATCCGGTGCGGAATATAAAACTCGATATCCGCACCCACCCGCTTCAATCCCAAATACATAAGCGCCGTCGCCGTCGTCCCATCTACGTCGTAATCTCCATAAATAACTATGCGTTGCCTCTTCTCTATCGCCTCCAGGATCCGACCCACCGAGCGCGCCATATCGTCAAACAAGAAAGGATCGTGCACGCCGGCAATCGCCGGATTGAAAAATCGATCTATCTCCCCCAAATCGGCATAACCCTTGCGATACAGCATCTCACCGATCAGAACAGGACACTTCAGTTCCTGACTGATCCGGGTGACCAATTGCCGTTCGTCCGGACTAAGAGATACCGGATATTCCCATCGTTTCTCCATTTTGTTACCTTTATCTTTTAGATTTATTATCGATCGTTCTGACCGCTCATCTGGATTGCAACACCATGGCGAACGGTCTAATGGGATGAAACTTACTTAAAATTAAGGTTTTACACCCGCCTGCCTAAATCTATCAACTTCCTATTCTTGTAAAGTATTATTTAAAGTATTTTCGATCTCTCTTGGACGGCGGAACTCCTTTCCCTTTGAATTACTCATTCCTGCTGCTTACTCCCTGCTTCATAACCTTAGTATAACCTTACGGTCGTAAGGTTATACTAAGGTTATACTAAGGTTATCAAGCAAGGAGGAGAGAAGTACGGATCAAAGAATTTCGGCAGAGTCGCATGGAAAAGCATTGACATAAAGCAGGCATCCAATTGACGGGATCAATAAGATACGGATGATCATATCAATTGGTCTTATGCGGCTTTGTTCCGCATGAGATGATGAGAATTCTGCATGATAAAGAGGTAATGAAATGCGTGTATCGGACACGATGGCAAAGCAGGGCAATTGGCTTTTTCGCCACCGTAGTTTTTTACCGGTGGCGATCCTGGTGCCGGGGATCGTGGCGATGTGGTTCCAGCGCGAGATGTATCGCCATGAGTATTTGTATTTCAATATTCTATGTTATTCCATTGCCATAATCGGTCAAGTGATAAGGATAGTGGCGGTGGGTTATGCCGCCGATCTGACTTCGGGACGAAACACCAAACATCAGGTGGCGCATGAGATCAATCAGACCGGTATCTACTCATTGGTCCGCCACCCTTTGTATGTAGGTAATTTTATGGTCTGGTTCGCTTTGGCGCTTTACACGAGGTTTTTCTGGCTGATGGGCGTAATTATGCTGGTTTATTGGTTATATTATGAAAGGATCATCCTGGCAGAAGAGGACTATCTGATCGGTAAATTTGGCGAACAGTATCAAAACTATGCCTCCAGGGTCGGATGTTGCCTGCCCCGTATGGGGACATATCTCCCCAATAAGTATCGCTTTCGGCTCAAAAAAGTGCTGCGGCAAGAATACTCCAGCGTGTATAGCATGGTGTTCATTTTTCTGCTATTAGAGGCAGTTCAGGACTACATTGTTGACCTCCGCGTCGCGTTGCAAACGGATTGGCTCATCGCCTTCATCGCCAGTTTCCTGGTGTTTTTCATCCTGCGCTGCCTGAAAAAATATACCAGGATCCTGCGCCATGACCCGATGCGGCAAAAAAAGTAAAGCCCGGCATCTGCAAATGCGGGAGTGGAATGTGATAGAACCGGTGATTCGGACCACCTTGAAGTCAAGTATCCGATAAGTGAACGACAGGAACAATCGGCGAAAAGATTTGACATGAGGGCAGGTTTTAAAAACCGTGAGTTAAACTTGCAGCTTCCGATGTAAAGAAATGACAATAAAATAGATAAGTAATGGAGGAAACCACATGAAGACAGGCGGTTGCCGCTATGGAACGCACCGTGTGATCGAGCCGTTGGGAGTGCTCCCACAACCGGCAAGGTTATTGAATAATGACATGAGCGAGATCTGGGATAATGAGTTGTTGCTCGAAGTGATCCGATTGAATATCGATTCCGCATCCTTCCACCAGATCAAAAACAAACTGATCAGCCAGGGTCATCAGGACTTGGAGAAGGCATTCGCCGAGCATGTCATCGACCTGACAAACCGCACCGGCAAACATAAAAATGAAGACACCGGTTCCGGCGGGATGTTAATCGGTCGCGTGGCTGCCATCGGCGATAAATTTGAGATGAAAGAGGTGATCAAGGTCGGCGACAAGGTTGCCAGTTTGGTCTCCCTATCGCTTACTCCCCTCAAAGTAAACCGCGTGAAAAAGGTGTTGCTGGATAAAGATCAGGTGGAAATCGAAGGACAAGCGATCCTCTTTAGCAGCAGCGTATATGCCAGATTGCCGGAGGATATGGATGAAGTTTTGGCTCTGGCTGTGCTGGACGTGGCCGGAGCCCCGGCACAGGCAGAACGGCTGGTTAAGCCCGATGATACCGTGGTCATTATCGGCGCCAATGGCAAATCGGGTATTCTATGCAATGCGGTGGCTCGTGAGCGGGCAGGCATTGCCGGCAAAGTGATCGGCGTGGTTCGCAATGAATCCTACATCCCGACGTGCTTGGAAACGGGTTGCACGGAAGTAATCATCGCCGATGCCACCGATGCCCTCAAAATCCAGCGCGAAGTAAGCCGCCTGACCAATGGTAAAATGGCGGATGTGGTGATCAATGTGGTGAATGTGGAAGATACGGAATTACCGACCATCATGGCCTGCAGAGATCGTGGCATCGTCTATTTCTTTTCCATGGCTTCGTCTTTTACCAAAGCGGCTTTGGGCGCCGAAGGCATCGGAGCGGACGTGGATATGATCCTGGGCAATGGCTATGCGCATCATCATGCGATCATATCGCTTGATCTGCTCCGCCGCAATCCCGTCCTGATGAGGATCTTTAAGGAACGTTACCAGGACGAATAGTTCACGAGGTATATATGTCCAATCTCACGAATATCAAGAGCACTGCCACAACAGAAGAATGGCAGGACTGGCGCTGGCACCTGCGAAACAGGATAACCACGCGCGATGAATTGGTAAAGTACATCTCCCTGACGGAAGAGGAGGAAGCGTTGTTTGGCGCTGCTAATTTTTCTTTCCGCATGGCGATCACACCCTATTACCTATCGCTGATTGATCCGGATAATCCTGGTGATCCGGTGCGTTTGCAAACCATCCCGCGAGTAATGGAAACCAATCTCTCGGATAACGATATGTCCGATCCCCTGCATGAGGATGCCGATGCTCCGGTGCCAGGAATGACCCATCGCTATCCGGATCGAGTATTGCTCCTGCTCACTGACCAATGTGCCATGTATTGCCGGCATTGCACCCGGCGCCGTAAGGCTGGAGAGCATGATGCGCCCATGCCCAAAGACAATGTGGATAAAGCGGTCGAATATATTGCCGCTCATAAGGAGATACGGGATGTCATACTCAGCGGCGGTGATCCGCTTACCATGTCCGACCAGCGGATCGATGACATTCTCCATCGTCTGCGCATGATCCCGCATGTGGATATCGTCCGGATCGGAACGCGCACACCTGTTGTCCTGCCGCAAAGGATAAGCGATGAATTGATTGCTGTGTTGAGGAAATATAATTTCGTCTGGCTGAATACGCATTTCAATCACCCCCAAGAGATTACTCCCGAGGCGCAAGCGGCTCTGGCAAAACTTGCCGAAGCCGGAGTGGTTCTGGGAAACCAGTCCGTCTTACTGCGTGGGATAAATGACCATGTGGATGTGATGAAGGAACTCGTCCACCGCCTTGTTAAAAACCGCGTTCGCCCCTACTACATCTATCAATGTGACCTTTCCGAAGGCATAGCCCATTTCCGCACCCCCGTATCCAAAGGCATCGAGATCATCGAATCGCTGCGAGGACATACCTCCGGATTGTGCGTGCCGACCTTTGTGGTGGATGTGCCGGGTGGCGGAGGCAAGATCCCCGTTATGCCGAGTTATATCATCTCACAAATGCCGGGAAGGATCATCTTCCGCAATTATGAAGGTTTTATCAGTGCATACACCGAACCGGAATACCTGCCGGTCAGTGATGAGAACTACCAAGACCTCTGCCCGCCGGAACACAGATCAGATGAAGGGATTATGTCCCTGTTGCGTGGTGACAGAGTAGCCATCGGACCAGCGGAGACAAAGCGCAATATACGCCGTAGGTGACCTTGCCGCTCATCCCCTCGAGGTCAGCGGCAGGAATGGACTCATGCCTGACAAAACTATCGATCTTCACCTTCTCAAAGAAGGGGATCGGATAATCGCCATCGTCGGCATCTGCAAGAACGCCGGCAAAACAAGTGTGTTAAATGCCCTCCTGCACCAATATCCCGATATCCGCTGGGCAGCGCTCAGTACCGGACGCGATGGCGAGGATAAAGACACCGTCTTCGGTATCACCAAACCCCGGGTGATGGTTGGGAAAGGCACCCTGCTTTGTCTGGATACCCGGGAGCTGAACGATCATGGCGCTGCCGTAAAGATCATACGGAAACTACCTTGGAAGGCAGGAACGCGTCAACTCTGGCTGGCGGAAGCGCTGCTTCCACTGGAAACGGAGATCATCGGTCCTCCCGAAGTAGCCCAACAAGCAGAATGTGCCCGGCTGATGCTTGAACTGGGTGCCAGCAAGGTACTGATCGACGGATCTATCGACCGTAAGTCCATTGCCCTTAGCCCCTGGGTCGATTCACTGATCTTGGTGGCGGGTGCCAGTTTTGGCAGTATGCAATTACTAAGCAATGAACTGGAGCGGATCGATCTGCTGACCCGCATTCCCGTGCCTGATACTACCAGATTGCCCAAAACCCTGAATCCTGAGCATCTTTGCCTGCTGCAGGGCAAGCGCTGGCAGGATACGGGATTGCAGTCACTACTGGGTAATGACGGTCGGTTCGGAGAGATGCTCAGAGCAGCGGGAGGCACCAGAGTGATCTATGTGCCCGGTGCGCTTACGGATAGATCCCTTGCCCCCTTACGTCCTTTCCTGCAGGATGAGGGGCGAGTCCTGCTCCTGCGGCATCCCTATCACTTCAAAGCCAGCAAGGATGAGGTGCAACGACTATTACAACGGCATCAGATAATGGCGATCCATCCCTTTCGGATCAATGCCATTGCCCTCAATAGTTGGGCTGTGGATGGTCAGCACATCGATGCAAGTCGCCTGAGGGATGAGATCGGCAAGCGCTTTAGGGAGACGACGGTCTTTGACATTTATGCCCCGGAAGGTCATCATGGATAGAGACCAACGCTCCACGCGAACGATCAATCTGGGGCTGATTGCCAATGTCCTGCTCTCGGTTATCAAGACATTTACCGGCATCTTCGGACACAGTCCGGCACTACTGGCGGATGGTATCAATTCCTGTTCCGACGTCGTATATTACGTGTTCGTCAAGATCATTATGCGTCATGCCAAAAAACCTGCCGATGCAGAACACCCCTATGGACACCGCCATTTGGAATCGATCGCTGCGATCGTGGTCGGCGCTTTTGTCATAACCACCGGTATCGCCATTTTCTGGGAATCATTGAACAAGGTATATGATTATTTCGGACCCCTGGGAGATACCCGCGAAAGTTCGAATTTCGTCATCTATATCGCTCTCTTTACCTTCACGCTCAAAATATTCCTTTACTACTACACGCGTCAGAACAGTCGCAAGACCAAGAACCCTACGCTTAAAGCACTGCAAAATGACCATCTTAATGACATCATGGCGGCTTTGGCAGTTTTGGTCGGCGTTTTACTCAGCCGCATGGGTGTTTACTGGATGGATCCTGCCGCCGGCGCTCTGGTGGCAATCTATATCTTCAAAACCGGGATCGGGATCGTGATCGAGACATCCAGCGACCTGATGTCAGCATTCCCGGATGACGAATTTAACCGCTATGTTCGTGACATCGCCTTGCAAGTACACGGAGTAAAAGATGTTGACGAAATAGGTTTACACCGCCTTGGGCCATATTACAATATCATCATGACCATTGCCGTTGAAGGCAGCATAACCGTGGATGAGGGACATCGCATTGCGGACGAGATAGAATGCAAGCTCCGCGATCAATATTCCGAAGGGCTGCGCCAGGTGCACGTCCATTATCATCCTGAAGTCACCACCAAAAAGGAAAATACACATGAATAAAGGAAAGATCATCTTGCTCTGCGTCATTGCCGTTTTGATATTGAGTTTCCTGATCATCTCGATATTCGCCAAAAGCCCCTTGAATACATCTGAGGGACAAAGCAATCCCCCGCCGGATCCGTGGACGACCCTGATCATACCGCCGGGTGGCAGCATTTTTTCAATCCTGGACAAAGCAGGTATCCCCCATCGCGAGATCGCCACTTTTGCCTTCCGCTTCGGAGATTACATCGACGTGACCACCATCCAACCAGGCGATACTCTCAGGATCCAAACCGATCCGGATCGTGAACGTCTCACCAGCGCCATGTTTGTTCAGGAACCCACCATCCGGCACTTCTTTGAAGTAGTGAACGATTCTTTGCGCTACACGCTGGAAGAACTACCAGTGGAACACCACATCCGAATTATCGAAGGAATTTTGCAAAACACTCTCGACGCTTCTTTGATCAAAGCAGGACTGACCCCCGGCGAAAAACAGCAGATCAATAACGGACTGGAAGGAGACGTCGATTTTAGCATGAGTGCCCGCAACGGCGACCGCTTTGTTGTTATGCTGGAGGAGCGAATCTTCGAGGGCAAAAAGATGCCCGGCAGCAAGATCCTCTTCGTATCCTACGAAGGAGAACGCGCCGGCAAGCACGAACTCTTCCGCTATGAGACCGGTGACGAGAAATCGGTCTTCAACGGTCTTTACAACAAAGAAGGCAAGACCAATACCTCCTCCGCCGTCGGCTTTCCCCTCTCGCGCATCCACGTGACCTCTGCTTTCGGCAGACGCATCGATCCCTTTACCGGGCGCTGGACTCATCACGAAGGAGTGGATTACCGCGCCGGACACGGCATTCCCGTCTATGCTGTTGCCGATGGCGACGTCAACGAAGCCCGCTATGCCGGTGGCTACGGCAAAAACGTCCGCATCCGCCACCGCAGCGGCTTGATCACCCATTATGCCCATCTCAGTTCGATCGGTGTCCGCCAAGGTCAAAAAGTGCGCAAGGGACAGGTGATTGGCAGAGTCGGCAGCACCGGCAGATCGACCGGACCGCACCTGCACTTCGGTCTGATACAAAATGGCCGTTGGATCAATCCCAGGCAATTGAAGATGGTCGGCGCTGAAAAACTGAACGATAAACAGATGGCAGAATTCAGACAGCAGCAGCAAACCATCCGTGAACTGCTCATCCAGGTTCATGTGACCAAAGGTAAATCAATCACCGCCCGATACATGATAAACGCATCCCAGGGCTGAGGCATCCCACATAACTGGAGATCAGGATGAGACAATTTTTCCGTAGCGACCTCGCTGACAAAAAAACTCCCGTGATCAGCGTTCCCCTTCGTAAGCGAATGATGTGCCTCAACGAAAGTTGCCTTGATCCCTATCAGGCGATCCGGGAACAATTCCTCCAGCGCATGGAAGATATCCGCATTAACCGCTATCTCTCACCCGTCAGCGCCGAACTGCACCAAAAACTGGCGGATTATATCGGACACGGCATCCTGCCGGAAAACGTGGTTTGGGGCAATGGCGCTGACGACATCCTCTATCACATCTTCCTTGCTGTACGCGAGGATCGTGCTTCCTACGCCGTCAGTTTGGCCCCGTCCTATTTTGATTACCGTACCTTCTGCGGCGCAGTAAACCTGGGCATCCGCTTCCTTGACCTCAATCCCGATTTCTCCTTTGATACCGAACGCTATCTGCAGATGGCATCCCATCCCGATTGCCGCCTGGCGATCCTCTGCAATCCCAATAACCCGACCGGCAATCTCTTCCCCCCAGAGCAATTGCGCCGCATCATCCGAGATCTGCCGGATAAACTTGTCCTCGTGGATGAGACCTATTATGAGTTCTCTCGCTGCACCTTTGCCAATGAGCTGAAGCAGTATCCCAATCTGATCCTGACCCGTTCCTTTTCCAAGGCATTCGCCGGTGCTGGATTGCGCTTCGGTTATGCCATCTCCTCAGCGGATAATATCCATGAACTCCGTAAGGTATTCACCACCTTCCACACCAGCATCCTCAACCAGGCATTCGCCGCCACCATCCTGGAGAATGTCCCCATCTTCTATTCTCATGTTATGGACATCATCGCCATGAGGGACGAGATGTATCCCCGCCTATCCACATTACCCGGCATCACTGTCCATCCTTCCCACACCAATTTCCTCACCTTCACCATCAGCGAGCGGACACCGCAGTTGTTTGAATATCTCAAAGACCATGACATCGCTGTGCGTGATGTCGGAGCGCATCCCCTGCTCCGTCACTGCCTGCGTGCCACCCTGAGTTGTGAAGAGGACAATCAGGCGCTGCTTGAAGCCGTCGAGGAGTTTATCACCAGCCATTGACCTCTGGCTGACGATCATTACATACCGCCAAAGTTGACACAAATCCATCAGCTACCGCCGTATTCCATCTATTCCATCGATCCGGTTCGGCTTCTCATATCATTCACTTCTAAAGACCTTTGCAGAATTAGCCATAGTGAGGAATTGATCTGAGTTTATGTTCAAAAAAAGAGACCATTGAATAATATGGGCTAAGACCGTTGCACATAGGGGTATCACCGGCTTCAGCCGGTCGTTGCACTGACTTCAGCCGGTCGTTGCACTGACTTCAGTCGGTTGTTGCACTGACTTCAGTCGGT
>CAYZZE010000035.1:0-19475 GCA_964482845.1 uncultured Candidatus Cloacimonadota bacterium | reverse complement strand
AGTCAGTGCAACGACCGGCTGAAGCCGGTGATACCCCTATGTGCAACGGTCTTATTATAGATATCACACATACTTCAATACCCCCCCCACACACACACTTTTGGGGATCATTGCACATAATGGGCTCACCAGAGATTGCGATCCTGAGAAAGCAATAACGCCAGACCTTTCCATGGCAGGATGCGGATAGGATTGTTCAATGGTCCTTTTATGTATCCCACCCCAATATCCATACACTATCCGTCCCAATGGCACAACTACCCATGTTTTAGGGTTTAGCGCACTATCAGGTCTGAGATCAGAAGCGCGGAAAATCACAACCCCCAAGATCCTCAGCGATCCAACCTCACGGGCATAACTCTTCCCTCTTCCTTACTTCATAACCTTAGTATAACCTTAGTATAACCTTACGGGCGTAAGGTTATACTAAGGTTATGAAGCAGGGAGGAAGTAAGGGTGTGCGAAAAAAAACCTCGACAAAAAAGGTGCCTATTATAGGAGGGCGCGGTAAGAAGAAATCGATGGAGAAGCGATGTATAGAGATCTGGATACGTCTTATGATAATAAACCGCAATACCCTTCATCATCACCTTCACTGCGGGATGGACCGGTGGACCGGGGAGATGCGATGATCCGCGTCAGGGATCTGATAAAGGAGTTTCCCATGCGTCAGGGAGGTTTTTTCCGGGCAGTGGATGATGTAAGTTTCCAGGCACACCGGGGCGAGATCGTCTGTCTTTTGGGCGTAAATGGCGCGGGCAAAACGACTACGATGCGGCTCTTGTCCACCGTGTTCAATCCCAGTTCTGGCAGTGCCGAGATCTGTGGTTACGATATCCGTAAGCAAGCACAGAAGGTGCGGGAAAATCTCGGGTTTTTATCGGGTGACACCGGTTTGTACAACCGCTTGCGGGCGCGTGAATTCATCACTTACTTCGGTAGATTGTATGGCATTGCGGACACCGTCATCGGCACAAGGATCAGGGAAATGACCGAACTGCTGGATATGAACGAATTTCTTGACCGCAAGATCGACTTTTTATCCTCAGGGATGAAGCAGAAGGTCTCTCTGGCGCGTTCCATCATCCATGACCCGCCGGTAATGATCTTTGACGAACCGACCGCCGGACTCGATATCCTCACTTCCCGCAATATCGTCTCCTTCATTCGTGATTGCAAAAAGCGGGGAAAGTGTGTCCTGTTTTCCACGCACAACATGCGCGAGGCAGAACGGCTGGCGGACAGGATAGTGCTCATCCACAAGGGCAAGGTATTGGCAGATGATACGTTGGGTGCATTGCGCGAGCAAACCGGACAAGTTGATCTGGATGATATCTTTGTCCATTTCTTAAATCGTATGGCGGTCGAGACGGAGGTAAGGTCAGATGAGTTTTAAAAAGGCGCTCACCGTTTACCGCAAGGAACTATTGGAACTTTTCCGGGACCGGAGGACTCTCTTTACTACGATCATCTTGCCGATGATCCTGTATCCTTTGATCTTTATCGGTTATTCGGCACTGATGATCCGTCAGACGGGAGTATTGGAACAAAAGGGGGCATTGATCGCTGTGTCGGACAGCGTGAATGACCTGTCCAGCCAGACGATCATCCGGCATCTGAACGAGATCGAGAATTTTCAATACAAAGAATATGGCGAGCAGAGCAAGGAACTATACGACGATAAGGTGATCGACGGGATCATAACGATCCGAGATTCGACTCTCGCACCGGGAGTAAATGCCTATCTGATATCAGTGCAATATGATCAGGCGACCGACAAGGGAAGGATGCTCATCGAGAAAGTGCGCCATGCTTTTTCCGCAGCGGAAAAGGAAGTGATCAGCGGTTTGTTGCTGGATAAAGGAGTATCGGACAAACTATTGGAATCGGTAATTGTCAAAGAGATCGATACTTCCACCGAACAGAAAAGGATGGGGAGGATCCTGGGAATGATCCTGCCCTATCTGATGATAATGCTCTTAATGACCAGTGCGGCGGTGGTGGCAGCCGATCTGGTGGCGGGGGAAAAGGAACGCAAGACCCTGGAGACCCTCCTGGTGTCCGCGGTTGCCCGCAACGAGATCGTCATGGGCAAGTATCTGACGATCATCACTTTCGCCTTTATCAATGTGATCATCAACCTCTTCAGTTTGTTCTTCTCCATGAAATACATGCTATCCATGTCCGGCATCCAGACCGAAGGGGTGCACATACCTCTGGAGGGCTTTGGCATACTGCTGCTGGCATTGATCCCTCTGGCCACCCTCTTTGCCGCCATCCTGCTGTCCATATCCACTTTTTCGCGTCATATGAAAGAAGCGCGGAGTTATGAACAGCCGTTGCTGATGATCACGATCCTCTTGGCAATGATCAGCTTTTTCCCGGCGATCGAGATGAACAAACTACTGGCATTGGTCCCGGTGGTCAATATCTCGCTGCTGTTTAAAGCGGTCATGATCAATGACTACCAGTTATCGCACCTGCTATTGACCATTGGCTCGACCATTGTATATGACATCCTGGCGATTTTGATGACCCTCCGGCTATTCAAAACGGAAGCAGTGCTGTTCCGGGTGGATGATGAAAGCAGCATCAAGAACATCCGCAGCGAGAAGCGGAGTTTGTTTAATCCCTATTATGGACTGGTCTATTTCACCTTGAGCTTGCTGGCGCTATTTTATCTCGGACGTCACTTCCAAAGCGGCGTTGACCTGCTCAAAGGACTGATGCAGACGCAGATCATCATTATTTTACTGCCGGTTCTGCTGCTGATCCGCTTGCTGAAACTGAAGCCCAAGGAGATACTCCGGATTAAGATGCCGCGTTCAAAGGAACTGCTGCTATTGCCATTTATCACCATTCCGGCTGCTCTGATCGTGGCATATATCATGCAGTTGGTGGATATGGTCTTCCCAATCCCGGCGGAGTATTACGAAATGATGAAGAATATCATCAAGATCAGCCCCAATCCCTGGATCTTGGTTTTATCGATCGCCGTCGTGCCGGGGATATGCGAGGAGGTGTTATTCCGGGGCTGGTTGATGCGGTTTTACGAACACAGCGGCAAGGTTATGGCGGTTGTATTTACGGCGATGTTTTTTGCCATATTCCACATGGATCCGTTCCGGCTGCTACCCACCTTCCTCATGGGACTTTTGTTGGGCTATCTCACCATCCGCTCCGGCAGCATCGTAAACAGCATACTGTCACATACGATCAACAACGGATTTGCCATATTCGCAGTCAGTTATGCAGGTTCAAGGGTGATGCAGACGCTTTTTACCGATTCCGAACATATCAGTCATTGGATCATACCGCCAGCGGTGATCATCTTTACCGTGGCTCTGATCCTGTTCCATAAAGCAACTGCCCCAAAGGAGAATTTATGTGCGGAATAGTCGGATACATCGGTAAGCGCTATGCCCTGCCGATCGTGGTCGAAGCATTGAAAAGACTGGAATACCGGGGCTATGATAGTTCCGGCGTAGCCCTGATCCATGACCAGGATTTGCAGGTCTATAAAAAACAGGGAAAGATCATCGAACTGGAGCGCTCTCTACCGGAACCGGGCAAATGCACCGGCAACGTGGCCATCGCTCATACCCGATGGGCTACTCATGGCGAACCGAATGAGATCAATGCCCATCCGCATTGTGATTGTGGCCGACGCCTGGCGATCGTCCACAACGGCATCATCGAAAACTACAAGACACTCAAAGAAAAATTGCTCGAATTTGGTCATAAATTCATCAGCGAGACCGATACCGAGATCGTGGCTCATCTGATAGAGCAATTCACCACCTCCGAGCCCACTTTGGAGGATGCCGTCCGGGAAGCGATGAAGAGAGTGGAAGGCACTTATGGTTTGGTGGTGATCGACCGTGAGGATCCCAGTCGTCTGATCGCCATCCGTAAAGGCAGCCCGATCGTGATCGGGATCGGCGATGATGAGAATTTTATTGCCTCCGACGTTCATGCCATCATCATTCATACCAAGAAAGTAATCTATCTGCAGGATAATGAGATGTGCGTGATCAGGCGGGACGGATTCGATATTACTACGATCGACAGGATAGTAGTCAAACCGCAGATCTCAGAAGTGGAATGGGATATATCGACGATCGAAAAGGGTCAATTTAAACACTTTATGCTCAAGGAGATCTTTGAGCAGCCCATCACCATCGAAAATGCTTTTCGCGGACGCCTGTATGAGAGTATGGCAACCGCCCGCCTGGGCGGGTTAAATGTTCCCCTGCATGAACTTCGGCGCACCAAGAAGATCCAATTGATCGCCTGCGGGACTTCCTATCACGCAGGATTGATCGGTAAATACATTATTGAGGATCTTGCCCGTATTCCGGTGGAGACCGAGTATGCCTCCGAATACCGTTACCGCAATCCGATCATCCCGGAAGACACGATTGTCTTTGCTATCAGCCAGTCAGGTGAGACCGCCGATACGCTGGCTGCCTTGCGCGAAGCCAAAGCCAAAGGCGCTACGGTGCTTGGCATTACCAATGTCGTGGGCAGTTCCATTGCCCGAGAATCAAATGGCGGAACCTATATCCATGCCGGCAGCGAGATTGGAGTCGCTTCCACCAAGGCATTTACCTCTCAGGTCACTATCCTGTCGCTATTGGCCGTTCTGTTGGGTAGAATGAGAAGCATGAGCAATGTCATGGGCATGGAGTATTTGCAAGAGATCCAACGAATTCCGGAAAAAGTGAGCACAATTCTTCAGATGAATGACCAGATCCGCCAGATCGCCCAATGCATCGTCCATTGCAACAATGCACTGTATCTGGGACGCGGAGTGAACTATCCCGTGGCTCTGGAAGGAGCGCTGAAACTGAAGGAAATATCTTACATTCATGCCGAGGGCTATCCAGCAGCGGAAATGAAGCACGGCCCAATCGCATTGATCGATGAGAACATGCCGGTCGTCGTGATCGCCACTCGTGACCCGCTCTTTGAAAAGGTCTATTCCAATATGAGCGAAGTCCGGTCACGCAAAGCACGGCTGATCTGTATCGCCACAGAAGGTGACAATCTTCTGGAACAGATAGCCGAACACGTCATCAAGATTCCCGACACGCTCAACAATCTCCAGCCGATCCTTACTGTCATACCATTGCAACTCCTTGCCTATCACGTGGCAGACCTGCGTGGATACGACGTCGATCAGCCCCGTAATCTGGCAAAAAGCGTTACCGTCGAATAGAGATCCTGGGCTAGTCCCAAAAAAAACCTTGAACAAAACGGGCAGGCAAAAAAGCATGTCTGAAATTGAAGATTTGTATCCCCATGGAGGAATAAAATGCTCGATAACTTGAGAAAGAAACAGAAAATGGTCATCTACATCATTGCCTTTGTTTTCATCGTGAGCATGGCGGGATTGGGAGTCAGTGATTTCTTTAACCGTCCCCCGAGTTATATCGGTAAAGTAAACGGCACCAAGATCACTATTGATATGTATCAACAGAAGATTGCCCAAATGGAAATGAACTACCGTCAGATGTACCAAGACCGCGAGATGGACGAAAACACGCGCCGGATGCTTGAAGAACAAGCGTGGAACGCACTGGTGGAAGAGATACTGCTGAATCAACAACTCCGCAAGAACCGCATCAAAATCACCGATGATGATATCATTGCCGAAATGCAGAACAACCCTCCCCAGGAATTGATGCAGAATGAGGTCTTCCAGACCAATGGCAGATTCGACCGAAGTAAATATCTCAGTGCCCTCAAAATGGATACGACGTTCTTTTCCAGAATGGAAGAATACATCCGTTCGTACCTCCCCCGGCAAAAACTACAGGAGGGGCTCAAACAGCAGGCAGGCATCACGATCGACAGTTTGAAAGCCGAATATATCAAGGAATCGGACGAATTATACGGTAAAGCGATCTGGTTCAATTACAATATACTCCCCGAGATCCCCGTCTCTGATGCGGAGATAAAAGCCCACTATGAAGCCGTCAAGGAAGAAGAGTACAAAAAAGGACCTGCGGCACGAATGAAATTTATCAACTTCAAATTTGATCCGACCGATGATGACTTTAATGCCGCTCTGCCCACGATCAACGAAGTGTATGGTCTGGCTGTCCAGGGTGACGACTTTGCCGCCCTCGCCGAAATGTATTCCGATGACCCCGGCTCTGCCCAGAATGGCGGTAGTTTGGGTGTCTTTGGCAGAGGACAGATGGTGCCGGAATTTGAACAAACCGCCTTTAAGATGAAGCCCGGTGACATCTCCCGACCCATCCGCACCCAATTTGGCTGGCACGTGATCAAACTCAACGAGATCGTGGACGATTCCCCTGATAACTATCAAGTGAATGCCAGCCACGTCCTGGTCAAGGTAACCACGTCAGAAGAAACCAAGCGAAGTGTATTCCAAAAAGCCCAAGACTCACGCAAACTCATCCGCAGGACTTCGATCGATTCGGTGGCCGTCAAACTGAACCTGGAGATCAAAGACACTGACTGGGTGCAGGATAAGGATGACTTTATCCCAATGCTGGGCAAGCATTACCCCTTGATGAATTTTCTGCGCAAAGGCAAGATAAACCAAGTGTCCGATGTGATGTTCGACAATCAGGGCAATATCATCGTGGCACAGATCACCGACCGCCAGAAAACATATTTTGAGGACTTTGAAAAAGTAAAACTCCGCATCAAACATGAATTGGAGCGGAAGAAAAAGATCGAGGCAATGAAGTCCCAAACCGAGAATTTCTATAGGAAGCACAAACCGGAGACCTTCTTCCGGGCAGCCGAAGCAGAGGGATTTACCATCATTGATCTTCAACGCTTCCGTGCCGATTCATCCGTGCCAAACGTCGGAAAATCCAAAGAGTTCAATGTAGCCGCTCTTGCCATGAAAACCGGTGAGACATCCGGTCTGATCCACACTCCTGAAGGTTCATTCATTATTTACTGCGAAAGACGCAACACCCCTGATATCGATGCCTTTATGAAAGATACCGAGTATCAGGATCGCATCCGCAACCGGATGGAAGATCAGGCATGGAACCGCTGGTGGGACAATATGAAGAAGAGCGCAGAGATCATCGACAACCGTCACAAGTTGCGCTATAGATAGACCACACGATGTCACAATTGATGATCAGTGTGAGCGGAGTAAGAGGCATCTTCGGCGAGTCGCTTACTCCGCTCGTTGTTTCCCGTTTTGCCGCTCAATTCGGCATCTTTTGCCATCGGGGCAAAATCGTGGTCGGCAGGGACTCACGCACCACCGGATCTGCGATGTTTCATAGCATTGTAAGCAGTTTGCTCAGCGTCGGCTGTCAAGTCATCGATATTGGGATCGTGCCCACTCCGACGGTTCTTCTTGCCATCAAGTATCATCTGGCGGATGGCGGGATCTCCATCACAGCTTCTCACAATCCACCGCAATGGAATGCCATGAAGTTTGTCGATCAAGATGGGATGTTTCTCAATCCCGAACGTGCTGAGTCATTCCTTGCCACCATTGAGGATGAGATACAGTGGTCGGACTGGCAGAGCATGGGCAATCTGACCCACGATAACTTGGCGATAACGCACCACATTCAGAAATTGTTGAGCATACCTTATGTGGGTTATGATAAGATCAAAAGCCGAAGATTCCGGGTCGTGATCGACTCTGTGAATGGAGCCGGCGGATTGATCTCGCCCCTTCTCCTCCGAAAACTGGGTTGCGAAGTGATCGAACTCAATTCTGACCCCAACGGCGTCTTTGCCCATCCGGCGGAACCACTCAATGAAAACCTGAGCCAACTTGAACAAGCGGTCGCCAAACACAATGCCGATATCGGTTTTGCCACCGATCCAGACGTTGACCGTCTGGCTATCGTTTCCGACAAGGGCAAATGCATCGGCGAAGAACTGAGCATCGCCCTGACGGAACTGTATGTCCTCAGCAAGAAAAAGGGTGATATCGTGGTCAATCTCTCATCATCGATGATCTCGGATGACATCGCTGCCAAGTTTGGTGTAAAGGTTCACCGGGTAAAGGTGGGAGAGATCAATGTCGGCAAGAAGATGCAACAGATCCTCTCCCCCATTGGTGGTGAAGGTAATGGCGGGATAATCTGTCCTGAAGTGCATTATACGCGTGACGCACCGGCTGGGATGGTATTGATCCTGGCGCTGCTCTCGGAAACCGATAGTCCCTTATCGGAAATCGTCGCTGCCTTGCCTCAATACTATTTTGCCAAAGGTAAGATCGAAACCATCCCCGAAAACATTGATCGTATTATGCAAGCAGCATATCAAGAGGCAGAGGGAAAGAAACACGATCTACAGGATGGCGTAAAGATCTACGGAGATAAATACTGGACCCATATCCGCAAATCTGGCACCGAACCGATCATCCGTGTCTACGTGGAAAGCGATTCACTACATCGCTCGCACGAGATCTGCCAAGACACTATAAAGAAGATCAGCGGCGGGAAAACTTAAAGATATCCGTATCGAAACCAAGGGACAGGTAGTGATTGAAATTCCCCTTGTCGGTGAGCGATACGAATGCCCTGACCGGACCCAGAACAGTCCTGTAGCCCAAGCCGGCAAACACACACAACGACAGCTCTTGAGACACTGACCAGAGGTCCCTGCTGGCATAATTCAAGCCCTGAATTCCACATTGAACAAACAAGTTCTTGCTCGGTTCGCCGATCACGCTTGCCTGATAGATTTTGTAGAACGGCGCGCTTATCTCATATCTTTGCAAGCCCATAAAGCCATCGATCCCGCCCAAGTAGAAAGGGTCGATTACGATCTCGTCCCCAATATCGAAGTATGAACCATAATCCAGCGACAAACCCAAAGACAACCTCTCATGGAAAGGCAGGAATGCCTCGCCTTTGAACTGTAATCTGCCATAACGTTTGTCACTTATGCTTTTATCACTGGCTGCTGTCACCTTTGCCGAAGCCCTGTATCCGGAGGTAGGAAAGATAAAATCATCGACACTTTCGTGATATGCCTTAAAACCCAGTCCGGATATGACCGTTACCGGTTCCAGCGGTTCCGTCTCTGATATATCACGATAAAGATTGGTTCGATAAGAATAGACATATCCCTCTGCCACAGCGAGGCGCCTGATGAACATACCGATCCCCGATGTAATGCCTAATTCAAGGGATCGGACACTATTGGTTCGCTGATGTTGTTCATTATAAAAGTATAGCGTCTTCTCATTGAGATAGGGAAAGATCCGGTAGTAGATACCCCAGAAATCACCAAAGTTCTTTACAAAATCTACATTCAATTCATTCTTATCGCCGATCTTTGCTTCCACCAACGCCAGTGAATTGCGCATCAGGTAATTGCTGAATGACATCACAACGCCCGCTACCATACCTTCCATTGAAGTATAGTTAAGATTGACCGATAAGGTCTTGCGGTGCCGTTCCTTGACCACGATCAACAGCCGATAGCCATCTTCCATCGGTTCCAGGATCGGATAGATCGTGCGGAACAATTGCGAATTCCATCCCGCATGGCAGGCATCGATGATCTGTTTCGGAGTATAGATCCTATCCGTTTTTAACTCGATGTATTCCTTGATCTTGGTTGAACTGATATGTTCATTGCCGCGTACCCTGATCTCCTTGACATGGACAGCATGGATCGGGCGGACGCTATTCACCGGCTTCATCCGGGTGCAGTGTTCATTCAGCCAGGGCATTGTCGTCACCAATGAATCGATAATCCCTCTGGCATAGGATTCTCCAGTGGAAATGATCTCTCTGATGCGGTTAAAATTGGTCGCAGAAAAATTCTCGAGATTGGGTTCGATGATCAGATCACAACCGCTTATCTGTTGATTGACGTTGCGGGTCATCCCGATGTTTATAGTTTGATCGAGAACGGTGAACAAACTATTCAGGCGTTCCTTGGGCCTCAGCGGTGAATTGGTCTTGAAGCCAATCACGATATCCGCCCCCATATCACGGACTTGATCGATGGGGATATTAAATGCCACTCCACCGTCGATGTAACTGCGCCCATCGATCTCAAAAGGCATCACAACGCTGGGAATGGACATGGAAGCCCTTACCGCCTGCATCAATGAGCCCTGCGTAAAGACCTTGGTTTCACCCGATATCAGATCGGTTGCCACACAGGAAAACGGAATGGCCAGATCGAAAAAATCATTGGTTGTGGAAGCAGGCGCAAAGAGCCGGAACAATTCCAAGTTGATCTTGTTGCCGTTGAAAATACCTTGCGGAAACTGCATCCGCCATTCGTCATCGATCTCAAAGACGGTATTGCCGTGTGGCTTCCAGCGTTTCTGACCGATGTAGAGGTCTTGTCTGCCGTGAGTTTCGTCAAATAGTGCCTGCCATTTGATCTTAAGCGCGATCTGTTCAAGTTCACGGGCATTATAACCCATGGCATACAAGCCACCCAAGACCGCCCCAATACTCGTCCCGCTGATGTAATCCGGCTTGATCCCATACTCTTCAAAGACCTTGAGGATGCCGATATTGGCGAAGCCACGTGCTCCGCCTCCGCTGAAAGCATAGCCGATCCTGACCGCATTGAGCGCATTAAGCACCCAGAGCATCGCTAAAAACATCATACCGCGTCTTATCATCTCATACTACCATATTCGCTATCCGGATCTGTCTGTGTTATCGTTGCTAACAATTTCGTTCCTGCTTCTGCAACATTTCCTGACCGGTTGATCACACCATGATGATGGCATCCTATACCGTCATTGTTCCGTTGATTAGTCCAGGGCAGTAAATGGCAAAACAGGGCGGGATAAGCGAGTGATCCCGCTACTAACTGGTCTAATAGTCATCACTTGCCATGGTCATATCAGCGGCTTTTCCGGTTTTGTGATCCTCCATGGGACGCGGTAACTTTTGTTCAAATTCCACTCTGCCAAAAATGCCATTTGCCTCGACGAACACCGTGGGTAATCCGTTCTTGGGCGACATTCTGCCGGGGATCTTGACAGAGCCGAATACGGCAGTGGGATTGATCCGGAAATGATAGTCAGACGGTAGGATGACATAATTAGATCCAAAGACCGCGGTCACCTCGATATGTTCCCCATCGGCAAATACTTGATTGCTCAGGTCAGATGTTCCCGACCCAAAAACGACGCTATATTCGTTATCGACTCCGGATACGACATGAGCTTTCCCTTTGAAGGATCCGGACGATCCCTTATGAAAACCAAAGAGTAGATTGATCCCCCAGAAAATGAGGATAACTGCGATAAAGATCCGGAAAAGCGGGATACTGGGGATCACTCCCATCGCTTTGAGGATCACCGAAATGCCGAAGAGGATAATGATTATCCCCCAGAATAGGTTGCTGAATACTACCATTTTCATCTCCATTTCTCCTATTGTACTTGTATCGCTGATTCCCAGAGTGTCCTGAGTACTCTGGCGTTGCCATTGATCTCATTATTTACAATAAACGACTGATCATCAGTCACTTGACCCAGGATATGGACAGGATGATCGTGGTGGCTGATGATCCGGTGCACGTGAGTCAGGTCACTTGATTTGATACTGATAACGATGCGTCCGTGTGATTCGCCGAATAGGGCAGTGCTCTTTGTCCCCTTGATGGTAAAATGCGTATCCACACCGAATGTCTGTGACGGGGCAAAGCAACACTCCGCCAGGGCAATTGCCAGTCCTCCTTCCGAGCAGTCGTGCGCGGATTGGATCAAGCCCTGTTCGATCAATTCATACATGACCCGATACAAGCGTAATTCCTTTTCCAGATCAAGGTGGGGAGCATCACCGGCGACCAAGCCATGCCAGACCTTAAGATATTCCGAACCGCCGATCTCCGTCGCCTCATCCCCCAGCAGGATTATCGTATCCCCTTCGGTTTTGAAGTATTGAGTAATGCTCCGTTGATAATCATCAATAATCCCCAGCATACCGATCACTGGCGTCGGATAGACCGCTCCCTGGGGATTTTCATTGTAAAAGGAGACATTGCCGCCAGTGACAGGTGTTTTGAGGATAGTGCAGGCATCACGCATACCGCGGATCACCTCGCTGAAAGTCCAATAGACCTGCGGTTTGTAGGGATTACCGAAATTGAGGCAATTGGTCACGGCTACAGGTCTGCCACCGCTGCATACGATATTACGGGCTGATTCGGCAACGGCTGCTTTGGCACCTTCATAAGGATTGAGGTAACAGTAACGGCTGTTGCAATCGGTCGATAAGGCAATAGCTTTACAAGTGTTCTTGATGGCAATGACCGCAGCATCGCTGCCCGGCTCGATATGAGTATTGATCTGAACCATATGATCATACTGACGGAAAACCTCACGCCGGCTGCCGATATTGGGCGACGCAATGAGTTTTTCCAATACCAGCGTATAATCCTCCGGCTCGGTCAAGCTGCTCATGTCCAGTTCATTTAGATCGTCCAGCCAATCGGGACGCTGCATCTCACGCACATAGACCGGTGCCCCGCCACCCAAGACCAGAAAGTGGGCAGGGATTTCAGCGCATAAGTCGTTTCCATGCATAACCCTAAGCATTTTGTCATCTGTCACTTTGCCGATGATCACGGCATCCAGATCCCACTTGTGGAAGATGTCCTGCACCTGGTCAAAGTTATGTGGTTCGATGATCATCAGCATCCGCTCCTGTGATTCGGATAGCATGATCTCATAGGGGTTCATCCCACTCTCACGTTGCGGGACGCGGCTGATATCGATCTCGATGCCGACCTCTCCCTTGCCAGCCATCTCGGAACTGGAACAGGTCAAGCCCGCTGCTCCCATATCCTGGATGGCGACGACCAATCCGGTCTGGATCACTTCCAAAGTCGCTTCCAGAAGCAGTTTTTCGAGGAAAGGATCGCCCACCTGCACAGCGGTGCGTCTTTCCTCAGATTCCTCGGTCAGTTCCACTGATGCAAAGGTAGCGCCATGAATTCCGTCCCGACCTGTCTTTGCACCAACGTAAACGACCAGATTGCCGATACCTTTGGCGGCAGATTTAACTAGATGGCAGTGTTCGAGTAATCCCACCGCCATGGCATTAACCAGGGGATTGCCCTCGTAGCAGTCCTCAAAATAGATCTCCCCGCCCACCGTGGGGACACCGAAACAATTGCCATAATCGGCGATGCCGGAAACCACGCCATTGATCAGATGCTTTACCTGCGGGCTCTTGGGATCGCCAAAACGCAGAGAATTAAGCGCTGCGATCGGCCGCGCTCCCATGGTGAATATATCACGCAGAATGCCACCCACGCCGGTAGCCGCTCCATGATATGGTTCCAGGGCGGATGGATGATTGTGACTCTCTATCTTAAAACTGATCGCCCGCCCATCCCCGATGTCCACCACACCGGCATTTTCCTCTCCCGCTTTGGCGAGGATATAGTCCCCATCACGCGGTAAAGTCTTCAGCAGTTTTATGGAGTTCTTGTAACTGGCATGTTCCGACCACATAACGCTGAAAATGCCAAGTTCCACCCAGTTCGGATCTCTGCCCAGAATCTCTCTGATCTGTTGATATTCGTTGTCGTTGATGCCATGCTCGGCTATCATCTGAAGTGTGATTTGAGGATCACGATTCTGCTGCATATACCCATATTTCCTAAAAATCCAATTTCCCGTCTTTCAGTGACGCTATCAATCGTTTGATACGGTCGTCTATCTGTTCATAGATGCTTGAGTAATAGTCCAATCCACTGCCATAAGGATCGCTGACGTCACCCTTCTCCCCCACTATTTCATTGAGGGTAAAGATCTTATGCTCCGCTAAGGGAAAGGCCTGACACAGAAAATCACGTTGTCTTTGCTCCATCGTAAGTATCAGCCAACTGCTGTTTGCATGACCGATATCAAATTGTTTGGAGACATGACCTTCCGCACCCTGGACGCCATGCTCGATCATTAATCTCAATGAGTTTATAGATATCGTTCCGCCGCCTTCGATCAGCCCTGCCGAATCACCTCTGTAGCCCAGCCCTTGTTGTCTGACATAATGATTGAAGAGGTGATTGGCGATCGGACTGCGACAGATATTGGCGGTGCAGACAAACATCACTTTGGGACATTGAAATGATTCTTCTACCTCATAAAACGGCACGGAGCCCTCCCTGATACATTTTAACGCGGGCCTTGCTTGATCATTTTCGCTTTCTGTCAAGTATTCCACGATCGTTGATGGTTCCGCTTGGTTTGAGATCTGCCGGGGATCCGGCAGAATTGCGATGTCGAACCAAGAAGCGAAAAACTGCGTGGCTTTTTCCACTTCGGTCACTGGTGGCAATCCCGAATAACTGATGCTGGTGCTGATCATCGGTTCATCGATCAAATCCAGAAATGCCAGCAACATATGGTCTCCCGGCACCTGGAAGGCGATCTTGGGGTGATAGGCAAAACTCTCCAGCGTCGTTATGCCCGGATCAAAAATGATGGACAGATTACCGGGGTAATACTGTTGCATAAGGTGTTTCAAAGTATCCGGCACCCGGATCCCCTGATCCTCAAACCATCTCCTGTCCGGGATCAGCAGAGTATAACCGGTGGCATTGTCTCTACCTTTGAGTTTGTTAATTCTGGCCACCGCTTTTTCACTGCTCTCGGCGCAACCGATAGCAAGCATAGTACCGGTGTAGTGCATCACCGTATGATCTCTATTGTATTCCTTTTCCACGATGCGTTTCAGTTTCCGTATTCCTGGATTCACAAACAACTTCACGTTTCCCTCCATCTTGCAGCGGAGGATTCCAATCTTCCGATCATTCAAAGTATGGGATGGGATTTATGGCACGCCCATCCCGTCGTAATTCAAAATGTAGGGATGGCTGATTGGCAGATCCTGTCATCCCGGATCGTGCTATCACCTGTCCCCGTTTCACCTTGTCGCCTCTGTTTGCCAGCAGATCGTTGTTATAGGCATAGACTGAAAAGAATCCATTCTTATGATCGATAATGATGAGTTTCCCCTGTCCGCCGAAACGATCGGAAAAAACCACTTCTCCATCATCCACCGCCACTACCGGGGTATTTTCCGGCACGGCGATATCGATACCATTGCTGATGACGCTGGTATTGAACCCACGGTACTCTTCACCAAAGCGCCGGATGATCTGTCCGCGCACAGGCCAGAGGATTTTGATCTGGGTGAACTGGTAGGTCGGGGGTTCTTTACCGCGGGCAACGGTCAATCTGGCGATCAGTGATTCCAGCTCGGCTGCATCCTGTTGCAGTTTCCTGATCCGCATTTGCAGACGTTGCTGCTCTTGGGTAAGCCGGGTGTTTTCCGTTTGCAGATTACGGATCTGACGTTCATAGGTGCGGTATTTTTGATCTTCCCTACGCAATTCGCGGTTCACGCTTACATATTGCCGGCGGTGGTTTTCATAACTGTGGGTCAGGATCACCCGATATCCGGTTTGGATCAGGAGTTCATTACTGGTTCGATTGATCATGGCACTCATGATCCGCTGTTGTCTGGCGCGGGGCATCACTTCGCTGGAATGGGTCAATCTGATCATGTGTTCAAACTCGTTATTGAGCAATGATTCCAGATATCCAATGTTGCTACGGACATGTTCGATACGCCGGTTAACCGAAGTCAATGAATCCCTCACCACTGATTCGTTTTGACGCAAGTTTTTTACATTGGCTTCCGTGCGCCGTTTGAGATTTGCCGTGCGGGACAATTCCTGCTGGGTCTGCCTTTGTCTTGTTTCGGCTTGTCTTGCCTGATTTTGGGTAGTGCGGATCTCGTCCTCCAAGCGTCGTAATTCACGCATCTTGTTGTCCAGTTCATCCCCAAATTGCAAGGTTAGTATGAACTGCAATAGCAGTAAGACGATAATCTTCTTCATCGGCACACCTTCAAGGCTTTATTCATAAGTCAGACAAAATTAAGTGCGATAGATGTCAATTCAATTTTTATACGTTGCTTCGGTTCTGACGCCTTATCTATGCAGATTATGAATTACTTAGCAGTTTTAGCAGCGAATGGGAGAGCAGGGATCACTATTGGCATGAAGATCAATTCTACCCGATTTTTGACAATGCACTTGACGAAAAAACCCATCTCGAGGACAAGGAAAAAAACTCTATGGGAGAAGCGATATGCTTGGTGGTAAGAACATGAAAGACCTGATGAAACAGGCACAGCGGATGCAACAGGAGATGATGAAATCGCAGGAAGAACTTGAAAACAAGGTCTTCGAGGCATCTTCCGGGGGCGGTATGGTCACTGTCTCCATGAACGGCAAATACCTTGTCCAGAGTATCAAGATCGATCCCGAAGCCGTTGATCCCAGTGATACGGAAATGCTTGAAGATCTGATCATTGCCGCCTTGCAGGAAGTCCATACCAAAGTTACCCGTGAAAGTGAAGCAACAATGGGTAAGCTGACCGGCGGCATGAACATTCCCGGCTTGTTTTGATGATCGAATCACCCGCGCTGCAACGTTTGATCCAGGCATTCAACCGCTTTCCCGGAATAGGGAAAAAATCCGCTCAACGGCTTGCCTGGCATTTGATCAGCCAGAACAAAGAGTATGCTGCCGAACTGGCAGACACGATCACAAACGCCGCAGCGAGTTTTGCTGATTGTCCGCAATGCCACACGCTATCCGAAAGTGATCCTTGTCCCATTTGTTCCGATCCCGGACGGGACGAATCACATCTTTGCGTGGTCGAAACGGCACCGGACGTCTATCTCTTTGAAAGCATCCACGCATTCAATGGCAGATACTTCGTTCTGGGACATCTCCTTTCTCCTTTGGACGGCTATGGGCCTGATGATATCCGCATTGGCGAGTTAAGAGAACGCATCGCTGTCATGCAACCCAAAGAATTGATCCTGGCGCTCAAACCATCTCCGGAAGGAGAAGCGACCATACATTTCATATCGGGGATATTCAAAAACCTCGGCATTCTGATCACCCGCCTATCCACCGGCATACCTTTTGGCGGGGATCTTGAATATACCGGCTCGACCACACTCGCCAATGCCTTCAAGCGGCGCTACGGAGCATAAATGTTCACAGGCATTGTCGAAGCCACCGCTATCATACAAAGTATCAGCCGCTACGGTAGTGAGCATATTTGCAGGATTGAACGTCCCGATTGTTTTGACGACCTCAGCATCGGATGCAGCATCGCTTGCAACGGGATCTGCCTCACCGTTACCGCTATGGATGACCGGTCTTTCAGCGTTGGGATCATGAATGAGACACTGCAGAAAACCACCGCCCGTGCCTGGCGCACCGGTAATTTCCTGAATCTGGAACGCGCCTTGAAAATTGGCGGACGCCTTGACGGACATTGGGTCTTGGGACATATCGACACCACTCTCGCCTTGATCAAATGCACGCTGAAAAGTAACACCCGATACATGAATTTCGACCTGCCGAAGCTATATGTACCGCTTGTCATTCCCCAGGGATCGGTCGCCATCGACGGAGTGAGTTTGACCATTGCCGAACTTTTTGAGGCTTCCTTTTCCGTAGCGCTGGTCGGGCACACGCTTTCACATACCACATTATCCAAACTCAGCAATGGCGACAGCGTCAATACCGAATTTGACATTTTGGGAAAATACATCCTCCGCAGCAGCAAGAGCGGCGGCAGCGGGATAACTATGGATTGGATCCATGAACAGGGCTTTTAACCTCATCATCATCATACTGAGTATTACGCTGATCATCGGATGCGGCAACAAACGCAACCCCACCGGCGGTCCCATTGATACCGAAAAACCTGTCCTATCCGCCACTTTGCCCGAACCTTTCGGAGATATCTCGTCCCGGCGGATCGAATTGACCTTCTCCAAGGCGCTGGACAAATCCTCGCTGACGCGCGGCATTTACATCTATCCGCCCATCCTGGACAAAAAGGTGAATTATGCCTCCAATGTCGTCACTATCGAGATCCGTGAGGATCTGAAGCCCGATACGAATTATTATGTAACCCTCACCACCGCCATCAAGGACACCCGGGGCAATTCACTGGATCAGAATCAGACGCTGATCTTTCGGCACGGCAAGTTCAAAGACCATCGTATCTCCGGCGTCTTTCATCTGGAAGACGTGGCGGATGCTCCTCTGCCGGTCTCGATCAATGTCCTGTCCCCCGATTCCCTGATGATCATGAGCCGCCAGTTTTCCGGCCGCGCTTATGCCATTGATGCGCTCAATCCCTCCGCACATATCCTGCGTGCTTATATCGATAAAAATGACAATGGTCGCTATGATTATGGCGCTGAACCCTATTTCGAGGGACGTACACCGCTTCAGCAGTTTGTCAATCTGGACATCAATCTCGCCTATGCCGATACCACCAAACCCGTCATCAACTCCGTCCAAGCCATCAGCGACCGTGAGTTGCGCATCACTCTGAGTAAGCCGTTACATCAGTGGAAAGAGATCAAAGTCCTCACCCCATCCGAGCGTCGCTTCTTGCCCATTGCGATCACCCTGGTGGAGGGCAAACTTTTGACCCTGCTCACCGAACCCGCTGATTCCACCCGTTATCTGCTCGAGATACATGCGGCACGCGATGCCAAAGGCAATGTCCAATCCATTACCACGCTACAATTTAATGGCTCGACCAGAGCGGACACTACCGCACCGGTGATCCTCGCCACCTTTCCCCGTTCCGGCACCGCCATCAGCGATCTCAGACCAGTGATCGAGATCCGTTTCTCCAAGATCATCCCCGCCAACGCCATCCAATACTCCCTGATCCGATCTGACACCAAGCAAGCCGTCCCCCTTGAGATCATCCAAGCCGACCACAAGATCTACCGCTTTCGCCCCAGCCAAGACCTGATCAATCAAAAGTCCTACCTACTCACCATCAAAGCCGCGACCACCGACTTCAACGGCAATCCGCTGGGACGGGACTTTGAGATGACCTTTCTCCCCCTCATCAGACGGTAGATAATCAAAACATATCTTTCGGAAAAAGCTAAGTTAATGGATTCAAAGGTATTGTAAATCCGTATTCCATACAGATAAAGGCGGTCTATCTGTTCCATATTCTCTGCTCCAATCAACATACAACTCATTTGCTAATCTTTCCTACACCTAAATGCTTGAAAAATGAAGCATCGCTTTGCAGGTAAGGTAGTGTCTCAAAGGTTGGTGTACTAGGTGAGCCTAATGAAGAAATAGGTTGAGCCCAATCCCGCTCATCGTTTTGATGGTTTTGACAAAAAAACTACAAGACAAGGAGAAGATCATGACTCAACCGAAGCGAAAGAAAGATGAGAAGGCGGAATTGGTCAAGCTAATTCAATCAGCATTGCCGGGAAACTTTGTGACATTGCTGGAGCACAGTATTCAATATATCATAGAAGCAGAGCTAAGCCAGGTACTTGGGGCTGACTACTATGAGCGGAAGAAAGAGAGAGTACGTAATGGTTACCGGGAATCTTAATTGCAGAAACCCTGTCAAAAACTACTTAAAAGGGTATTGGAAAGGATA
>CAYZZE010000034.1:0-19985 GCA_964482845.1 uncultured Candidatus Cloacimonadota bacterium | reverse complement strand
TTTTAATAAAGCAGTTACAACAAAAAGATCTCAGAGTGTACGCAAATATAATTCAAAAGATCAAAACATTTCTTTCTACATATAACTGAGCTTACGCTCATCTGAAACCCGTTAAATCACGATTAGCTGGATTATCTCAGGCATATAATCCATAAAAGACCATTGAACAATCCAACGGTGTGTGAGTTGGAGATTCGATTCTGGTACCGTTAGCAGAGCTTTGGGAGAAAACTGGAGTTTTTTGCCCAATTTGACATGAAACACCCTCCAAATGCCCTCATATTTTGTTCATTTTTCAGGTTTTCCTGAAATCTGGACAGACCTCCCCTATATCACGCTCGCAAAATCTTAAGACTACGCTTTAGATTGAAGGCGATTGCTCCCATAAACAGGTAGTCGCCATCTTCTGCAACCCCATGTAGATCGACTTTCTCCAGCCAAAGTGTTTCTTTAGTCACCTGGCATCCGAGTCCTTGGATTCCTCAACCGTTAACTCGATTGCCTGAAAGGTAGTTTGTCCGGGTATATCCTCATCTCCCCAGGCTCGGTCTCGATGATCTCTATCTTGGGGGGCGGGCATGAGACACCACGATGGTCGCATCCACAATCACACCCTCGGGAAATTTGATGTCGTGCCTGCTCAACTGCTGATTGATCTCCTGGAGAAGCTTCTGATTGAGACCCTTGTCCGAAAACCTGGCTCTCCAACGGCAAATCGTGGAATGGTCAGGTACTGGATTCTCCAGGCTCAAATGACGAAACCACAGAAACATGATATTGAAGCCAAGCTGCTCCTCCATCTGATAATCCGAGAGCCCATACCATGACTGGATCAGCATGATCCGAAAAATCACTTCCGCCGAAAAGGCATCCCTGCGGCAACCGAAGTCCTTCTGATCTCAACTTTGCTGAGGATTCTGTCGATCCTCTTCCAGTCTATCAACTGCTCTATGTCCTTGAGAAAGTGCTTGCGGCTTACCAGGCGATTGGCAATCTCCTGATCGACGATGGTTATGGTTAGCTTTTCCATGTTTAGCTCCTGTGTAATAATGAAACCATATTAGAGTTTGTATGTAATTTGTCATGAATTATTTACTTATACTTATTGTCCATATCCGGTGTAGTTATGGCTTGCGCTGGAATAAGAGACGATATTACCTTTTTACGTTCCCGATAGTTGGTGATTCCGTAGTGTGCAACGCTTACTAGAACAAGTCAATGAAGGGGCGCAACACTCCGGCGCGGATGCGGGTGCGAGGGTCTATGAAGCAATTTCCGCCGGATCTGAGAGTATTCATCAAGTTTACCGGCATGGGTTTCTGGCCAAATCCGCCCATGATGAGTAGCGTGAGTGGAATGCTCTCATATCCGGTATTGATTATTCCCGGTTCAAAGCCCAAAAAGTCAACCATGTGCCTTGCCTGCAACATATAACAGATGATCCCGGTAGCGCTGGATGAGGCAATGACCTTTAACTGCTCAACACTTGGAGCAAAAGCCAGAAGCGCGATCCTATCCTTCAGATCACCAGCCACGACATCATTCTGGTCTTCGATGGGTGTGATCAAGCCATGACAGGCATTGCCAAAACCGATCTTGCCTTCCATACGTTTGCCGGAGTATCGGATACTAAGTTCTTGCTCTGGTATTACTTCGATCACTTTACCCCTAACGTGCGCCTTGAATTCCATAGGTTTGTGCAAGTAGGCAATGGTAACGCGTCCCGTCTTGCGATCCAGTTCAGTGATCGTTCCCGTAATTGGAGCAAGTACCAGAGCAGGTCTGGATATACCCCGAAAGGGCTCCATCCGTTTTGCGATCAGTTCATTTCGATAGACGAAATCACCGATCTCTTTGATCAGATACCGGGCTGCCAGTTTGGGTGGGACACCCAATCTTTCGGATAGATCCAAGGTTACCGGTTTGCCCGCGTAGTCTTGGATCTCGGATAAGACAACGATTCCGGAATGATCATTGACGAATTCCACTTTGCCGCGCACCGTGGACATCTGTTTTCTGGCATGGCCAGGGTGTAAAGGCAGGCGTATATCATCAGGGATCCGGGCATAGACGTCACTGAAGTCAAGGAGGTCACCCACTTTGACTTGGAGGGACCGTGCAACCACTTCAGGATCGAGTTTGTATGTCAGTAAATTATCCAGAATGTATAGTCGGGGCGGATTATAGCGGTTCAATGCGACAATCTCATCCGGTTCAACCATGTTCCCAACGTTGACATTGATCTCGCCCCGGTATGGCAATTTGATCCGCCTGATCCATTCACCGGCAATCAGATCTGGGATGACCGGTTCTCTGCGTGACAAGGAAGCGTCGTAATGCTGAGCCGGATAGAGATCCATTTCTTGCTCAACTCGTATCATATGGCCATGCGGCTCGATCCGGGTATCGATAATCACCGGTAAGGCGGTATTGAACACTTTGCTCTTCAGTCCGCCGCCCAGCGATGCTCCGTGTAACGCTTCCAGTTTGATAATTTTGGTTCCGCCGCCGATGTAATGGAATTCATTGGGCATAATCTGCATTTGCCGGGACTTTCCTTCATTTTCTATGTTCACATGTAAAACGGTCTTTTTGTGCCTGGCAGAAAATGGCGGAGCCACATGCAGGGCGATCCTTTCGATGCAGTCGCTGGCCAGCAGATGCTCTGCGCTCTTTTGCTCAAGTGTGCTGAGAATGCCGATGTGGGGAGTGATGAAATGACGGTCGATCCAGATCTCGGTGATGCCTTTTGGTTGGATGGCATCGATCAGGACAATGGCGGATTGCCTGTGGTTGGCAGCATGGGCAAAGATCCCTCCCGCTCCGATCAAAACATCCACATCGCTCGGAGCGAAGAAATACTTTTCCTCCTCCCTGGCATATTCAAAGACCATTTCAAATTTGTCGCGATCAGCTCTGCTTAGTTTATCCAAAAACCCCACTTTTACCGTATTATAGTGCATTTGCCGATGCTGATGGAGAGCCATGGACAGCGCTTCCCGGGCAATAGCATGTTCAATGCGATAATCGCTTTCACTGCGAGGATTATCAGTGGGATCCAGGGATTTATTGGCGATGTAGTTACGCAGAAAGTCCTCATCGATATCATTGGGCAACCAGCGCAAGAGGGCTTCGATCCCGCTTTCCTTCAATACATTCAGGGCGCTAAAACTCATTCCGAGATTTGCGCTTACGGTGCGATGAAAATGAGTGTTGACACAGGAAAAGACATCTGTGGTAGCGCCGCCGATATCGAAAGCAAAGAGATTGAGTGATTCTTTGATTGCGGCGATGGAGAGCGCTTTTTGGACTCCCATTGGCGTCGGGATGATGCTTGATGCCACCACTGGCAGCAAGTGAGCATAGCCGGGGGCATGCTCCATCACGTTTTCCATAAAGAGTTGCTGGATCATGTCTTGCGTGGGTTGGAGGTTCTCATTCCGCATCTCGGGGCGCAGATTGGGCAGGATATGAAGGTCAAAATCATTGCTGATCAGTTTTTCGATCAGAGGCGCTGCTTCGCGGTTTCCGGCATATATCACAGGTATCTTGCCAGTGGTATCAAACTTGGGCTCGGGAGCGGCAATTCTGATTATCTCCGCCAGGCGTAACACCCCGGAGACCGCTCCGCCATCCGTGCCGCCACAGAGCAGGATCATATCCGGACGCAGGTCGCGCATCGCCAGCATCTGTTGCATCGCCTGACGCGTGTCATCAACGGCAAAGGTGTCCAGGATAACGCCTCCGGCACCATAAGCGGCGCGACGGGCACTGCTGGCGGAATCAAAGAGCGTGAGTCCGATCACCAATATCTGCAATCCACCTCCGGCGCTGCTGGTAGTCAGGTAGGTCACATCGGCGGAAAGGGTCAATACCGGCGCCTGGGAATCCCGAGCCATCAATTGAATACCGCTTTGCCGTTCCAATCCCTCAATCGCGTGATAAACGCCAAATCTGACATCAGACACCGGCTTTTCCACAGTGGTGGGAGAATGGTACATTCCAGCCAGTTTAGGAATCTTCTCCCGATTATTGAGCAGAATGGCTTTGGTGGTCGTGCTGCCGATATCGGTTATGATGACGTAAGGCGTTTGAATCTTCATGTTCTTTTCCATCTGTAAAAAAACTCCCGGCTGAATCCATATTGCGTCAGATGCAAGCGGCTAAACTTATGTTACTTTATATTCTCCCCAAGATCTTCATGATCTGTAAGCGCCAGACCATCCATGCCGCTTCCCAGGCAATGCGCCGGGACATTTTGGATACTCCGTTGATCCGTTCCGTAAAGATGATCGGGATCTCTTGGATCGTAAATCCCTTGACCCAAGCGCGGAAATTCATCTCGATCTGAAAGGCATAGCCATCCGAGAGGATACGATCCAGTTTGATCGCTTCCAAGATCTTGCGGTTAAAGCACTTGAATCCTCCGGTGGGATCTTTGACGGGGATCTTGGTGATGACCCGGACGTATTTGGATGCAAAGTAACTCAATAGGAGACGGCGGATCGGCCAGTTGACGATATTTACTCCGTTACAATACCGGGAACCGATCACCAAGTCGTATTTATGTGCTGCTTCGATCAGGCGTGGCACATCCACGGGATTGTGCGAAAAATCCGCATCCATCTCCATGATCAGATCGAATTCCCGTGCCAGAGCATACTTGAAACCTGTCACATAAGCAGATCCCAGCCCCATTTTCCCCGGACGGCGGATAAGGTGGATACGTGGCTCATCCTTTTGGAGTTTCTGAACGATGTCTCCCGTCTGATCGGGGGAACCGTCGTCCACAACCAGCACCTCGATCTGGGGTGACAGACCCATCAGGATCGTCAGGAGCCGTTTGATGTTGTCCTTTTCATTGTACGTTGGGATGATGATCAGCGTCTTCATAATTTTGTTCCATACCCTAATTTTAACCGTAATGTCCCGATTTGTCAACTACAAGTGCTTGTCCAGGTTGTTTTTCAGCAGTTGTGATTCCGGCACTTCCCGGATCGGTTTAGCAGGGCTTCCGATCACGATCATCGCTTCAGGGACGTCACGAGTGACGACCGCTCCGGCTGCAACCGTGCCATCTTCTTCGATGGTCTTGCCGGGAAGGATGGTGGCATGCACTCCGATCCTGCCACCACGTTTGATGGTGATACCTTTGAAGTGGTCGAACCGTTCTTTGTCCCTGGCCAGATAATTATCATTGCTGGTCGCTACGCAAGGCGCAACAAAGCAGTAGTCCTCCACCGTGGAATAGGCGGTGATATAGCAATTGGTCTCAAACTTGTTACGTGAGCCGATGCTGACGTGATTCTCGATCGTGACGTTGCGCCCGATGATATTGAGATCCCCGATGCTGACGTTTTCACGGATGGTGGCAAGATCCCCGATCAGATTGCGGTCACCGATAACTGCTTGAGCGTAGATGATCACGTTTGCGCCGATCTGCGCGTGTTCTCCGATCACTGCCGGCCGCAAGTCAGCCGATGGTTTGAAAATACTGCGGGGAGAGGACAAGGGTTTCTTGCCGATGACCGTATTATCGTCGATGCGGCAATGAGCGCTGATCCGGCTATTCTCATAGATAACTACATTGTGACCAATGCTTGCGTGGTCGCCAATCTCAACGCCATCCATGATGATGACATTGAAGCCGATCTTGACATCTGTGCCGATCCTGGCACTCGGAGCAATGTGCTGATTCATCAATTCCTCCCATAACAGGGCAATTTTTTGCGTGACAATAAATCCTGCAAGGAAAAACTTTGTTCCGGTGACCCAAATGGATATGAACGAAACTATCGAAAAACACGCTCAGGCTTTGCGCCTGGAGGGAAAAGCGGAGCAAACCATCGCCGCTTACCGGCTTGATCTGGATCAGTTTTGCAGTTTCCTGACCAGGTTTTGGGAGGATGGAAACATCAAGCCCGTGGAGATTACGGTTCTCCAGATCCGTGACTGGCTGAGGCGCTTGCATGACAAACCGGATTGCAACCGCTCGCTTGCCCGCAAGATGGCTTCGCTGCAGTCATTTTTCCAGTTCTGCAAACTGCACGGCATCGTCGCCGACAACCCTCTGGACAAGATGAAGCGTCCCAAATTTGAAAGGAAACTGCCACATTTCTTTACTGAAGGGGAGATGGATCTGCTCTTGCGGATCCCCGATGTTTCGGATATTTTCGGCATCAGAAACAAAGCCATCCTGGAACTCATCTATTCATCGGGATTGCGCATCGGCGAAGTGGCATCAATCCTGATCAGCGATCTCGACCACAAGCGCCGACTGGTAAGGATCAGCGGCAAAGGCGGCAAGCAACGGATTGTGCCCATGGGAGCCATCGCCCTGCAAAGCATCCGTGATTATCTGGATAGCCGCCACGAATTGAATCCCGCAAATGAAGAGAAGCACCTCTTTGTCACCCGTTCCGGCAAGCCATTCAATAATAAACAACTCAATGTCATCCTCCAGCGTTATATCCGGCTGGTGGCGCAACAAAAGGGATATTCGCCGCATACCCTCAGACACAGCTTTGCCACGCATCTTCTCAGTCGCGGCGCCGATCTCCGAGCCATCCAGGAAATGCTCGGGCATAGGAACTTGAGCACCACCGAGACCTATACCCACGTCACCCTGGAAGATATCAAATCCGCATACAGGAAAGGACATCCCCGATCCAAATCCGGCGACTGACACTTGATAGATACCTTGCGCGGCCTTAATCGGTTTACCGGTGGTTTTCACTGAGAGTTCTTGAATGTAATTCTTTGTCCTCCTTACTTCATAACCTTAGTATAACCTTAGTATAACCTTACGATCGTAAGGTTATACTAAGGTTATCAAGCAGGGAGGAAGCAGGAGATAAACGCCAAGTGATTGTTATAGAGCGATTTGGCTGATCAATGGGAGTTGTGATCGGGAAAGGGTGAATATTTTTCTTGCCAAATGCGGGGATCCGATTATCATATACCATGTGTGGCTGTCTATCGGAAGACGGAAGCATAATATGGAACGCCCAAAGGGAGGTATTCAGTGGATCGGGGAAAATTCGGTGTATTCCCCTTGAGACCGTTGCGACGCGGGATCATCCTGCGCTTTGCGCCCGAGGTCTGTCTTTGTGTCAGAAAGGGTCATCCGCGCTTAACAGGGAAGGCGGGCTTTATCGTCCGTAAGAACAGCAACCATATTTATACCTGAGGAGGTATTCTAATGAAACAATTCATCATTGAGAGTTTGCAGGGATATGCCAAGGCAGCCCCGCAAACCGCCGGCGGGGTGAGCATCATCCCCCTGCTGGCTTCGCAATCGGTATCCCCACATTATCTATCGTTGCGGCAGGCCTTTAGAAACGGTTCGCTGACGATAACCGAGATCAGTGAAAGCGGTTCGGTGCCAACTTTGAAAGTGATCAACCGAGGCAAGGAAGTGGTATTGCTTCTGGATGGCGAAGAACTCCAAGGTGCGAAGCAAAACCGCATCCTCAATACCAGCATCCTCGTTCCACCGGAGAGCGAGATTGTGGTTCCGGTAAGTTGCACGGAACGTGGGAGATGGCATCATGTCTCGCGGGAATTTACGGAATCTGAGAATGTCCTGCCCGCCAGACAACGGGAACAGAAAGTGGAGCACGTGAAAGAAAACTTGCTTAGAAACATGTGTTATGCCGCTGATCAGGGAAGGATCTGGCAAAGTATTGACGAAATGCAGCATAAACACAAGGTGTATTCGAGGACATCCGCGATGCGGGAGGTCTATGAGGATAAGCGGGCGAAACTGGAGGAGTACTGCGCTCAATTAACCCTGCAGGACGGACAGACAGGCATTTTTGTGGAGGTCGCCGGCAAATTTGCGGGGCTTGATCTGGTATCCTTGCCCGATGTCTGGAGAGACCTGCACGACAAGATCATCCGATCCTACCTGATCGATCTGATGGGACGCGACATTACTGCCCCTGTTGCAGAACAGGAAAGCTTGGACCGGATCATAGCGGAACTTGATAATGCCGAGTTTTTACCCTTCAAGTCAGTCGGCTTGGGCGAAGATCTACGCATTGAGTATCCATCTTTGACCGGCTCATTTCTGATCTGGGAAGGACAAGCGGTGCACTGTGCCATCTATCCCAAACGCCCCTCCCGAGCCCATGAGCCCAATCACAGCCCCAGAGGCAGATCCGGGGAGGAACATATCGTCATTTAACCGATAACGAGCAAAGGGGGTGGAGATCCCCCCGGTAGTTAGCTAACAGCCCTAAACATTTCTAACAGGATACGAGGCACAGCAAAACGGCTACTCCATCCCCCGATGCCTTCTTACAGGCACCGCGCCATGCTGCCTGACGGCTGCGGGCAGATCGTCCGGTTCTTGCTGAGCCAAGGATTACCTGATAACAGGAAATGTGGTAATTAGCAGTTCCAAGTGAACCACGGATAACGGTCACCTTTCTTCAGGTTGTTTTCCCAATGCAGGGGTTGCAGGTTCTCGATTTCATCGCTGCCACCTCTGGTAAGAGGTCTGATGTGATCGATCGCCCAACCGTAAGGAGAAATGGTGTCACCAAATTTTTCCCGCATGATCAGATACCCGCAGGCATCGATCTTGCGTTCGGTGGGACCGTATCCCGAAAAGTGAATGGCTCTTCTCCAGATCTGCTCGATCTCCTGAGGCGTAAAACTTCGGCCATCGGCTTTTTGGTTTGGCATAGAATTTTGCAAGTCGGAATGGTCTGATCGGGATTGACCAGCAAAAAATGGTCCGGAGTCGCATAGAACCCACCAACATGCGCCTGTCGTTAAGTCGTTGTGTGTCAAGATGGACTCCAGACCATTCATATCATTATGTTTCAACCCATGATCCGACCGCACAAGATCTCCTTGTTTGGTTCACTATTGTTTAAACTTTGGTTAGCCATCATTCAAACTATGCGCGTGATGCCTACTTGACAGCGTAAACATCCCACACGCCGTCGATGTAAACATATACATAACCATCAATCTCGACCACGGTCTTGATCGAAGGATCATCCAAACTGCCGAAATAAGGTGGCAGAGTAAAGGGGTTCAGATCCTTGTAAGGGATCTGGGCAGCGAAGACTTGCGCCAGGAAAAGCAGGCACAGGGCAGTTAAAGCGAATATCTTCTTCATACGTCATACCATTGTATATAAGTGTCGTTTTTCCGAAAGTGTGCCTACTTTATACTGTAAACCTATGCAATATAGTGATATAAAATTTATGGTTTTTGTGCTGAGGCAGATTTTTTCGATTGACAGAAAGGATGCCTTAGATTTACAGGTATAGGCATAAGAAATGCGGAACATGGTGAAGTAGATATGGCACAGAGCGTAGTCAGCATCGACATGATCAATGAAAAGCAGTTTGACGGACTGCAGAATCTGATCGTACGCAAAGCGGGTGAGTTGTTTAAGAATAAAGCCCTCTCCCATCAGGTTGCCAATACCCTGTTGCTTTCAATACTCAAAGAAAACCCTCAAGAGGTCCATGTTGTGACCTGGGTGGACAAACACCTGCCCCAAACGGTCGAGTCATACTTCAACGACCTCCGGCTCTATTGTTTCAAATATGCCCTTGATCTGACACAAAGGAACGAAATAGCGGAGGATATTGCCCAGCAAAGCATAATCGAACTGTTGACCGCAGAACAGGAGATCTTAAACATCAAGGCATGGTTGCGGGGATTGGTCAGCAATATGACCAGGCAATATATCCGGCATGACGAGCAGGATAAGATTATGGCGCGCAATTTGGCGATTCGGGACAAAGCTACGCCCGCTCCCAAAGTGCCTTCGGTCGATAACCTCTATAAGAAATTAAATCGCGATCAAGTCAAATCACTGTTATCCGGCAAAGATTACCTGCTATACAAGAGATTAAAGAGATACAAGAACCTGGTGGAATATGCCCGGGCAATGGGGATCAGTCATGTTGTGGCCAGAAAGCAGAGTGCTGAGATCCGAACCAATCTCAAAGCGGCTTACCTAAAAGCCACCGGCTGGAATGGCACTCCGATGATCCTGTCTTATCGCCGGCTGATGGGGATTAAGCGGTTTTTACAATCCATGATCGATATCTTTGGGACACAGGTTGCTCAGGGACTGGATAAATACCAGTTGGCGATCGACAAACACCTTCTGCTGGAAGCATTCGAGGGGGTTGCTGAGGTTACGGATTGGGGAGTAACGATGCTATCTGACAATCGCTACCGCGTATATCTGTGTTACAAAGGTGAAGCGGAACCGGTCATGATCGTGATCTATACCAACATCAACCGCGCAAACCGCATCACGATAACCGATTGTCATAGAATTCCACTCCAGGTAGCATTGCCAGATCCCAGTGGACGTGTGGATCTGTTTCGTAATGGCAAGCCCACCATGACTTACAAGGAGATCCTGCGTCTCTTATCCTGAGTTATTCAGGTCTCAATCAAACGTCATCCGATTACTTCAACAATTCAGTAAGCGCCACATCCAGTTTTTGCGTCTGTGCTTTGCGTTCCATGTGCCATGGGATCTTGTATTCCGGCTTAATGCCCTTGTCAATATCCGCGAGGATACGTAAGATCTGATTTTCTATGGCACCGACCGACTCCATGGGACAGGTGTAATGATGCCCGTTTTGGTGGAGGATGTGAGTCAACTCACAATCGGGAGGAGTGAGGGCAAGGATATGCCTTTGGGTGCGGAGATATTCAAAGATCTTGCTGGTAACCACGCCCTTGTTGACACTGGCATTTAGAATGACGATGAGGACCGTGGAGCGCATCATCTGAGTCAGCGCTTGCTTATGCGGAAGATGGGGAGTAAGATCGATGATGTCCGAAATCCGGCTGTCTTTGATTTCGTTCAGGTATTGGACAAAGAAATTGCCAAAGAGACGGATGCGCACATTTGACGGCAACATGGTTGCGCGGCGGAGATTGTAAAAAGCCGCAAAAAGATTGCGAAAGTTCCTTTTACCGGAGAGATTGCCAAAGTAACTGAAAGAAATGATGCCATCATCCGGTGCACATGGTTTGAGATCGGCATAGTCATCCTCATCCCACCCGTTATACACGGTCATCATCTTCGGGCGAAGATGCTCTCCGAATGCCTTACAAGTCTCCGGGATCGTGGCTTCGCTGCAATAGGCAATCAGGGATGCTCTTTGGAGAAAACGCTTTTCCCATAATTGGGCAAAAAGTTTGTGCAATGGCGTAACAAACTGGGAATAATCCCTGAGCAGCGTCCAAAAGTCATCCATATCAAGGACATAAGGGATCCGGGTAACGCGTGACAAATAGTAAACGGCAAGTGCGGCGGAAAAGGGTTGGCAGGTAACATAGAGCAGATCATATTGCTTTCGTCGGCATGCTTTGATCCCTGCCGCAAAGGCGTATGGCACCCATCCAACTTTTTCGTCAAGCGGGCAGATCCCCCTGACTAAGCGCTTGATCCGCTCCGGTGTGTTCAGGTATAACCTCTTGGTATCTTTACCGGTAACGCTTGTAATACCCTTTAGGATGGAGCCCGGATCGATGCTGGATGTACGGATGATCGAGTGCTGTTGCGTCTCTGTGAGGAGGGTCTCTTCTTTGAGCAGGTATTGAATATCGCAAATGGTAACGACATCGATTTCCCATCCGGATTGTGCGAGATACTTGACTGTCTTGAGGTTGCACAAGACAGCCGGACCGGCAAGAGGCGGGTAAAAATATGAGAAAAAGAGGATGCGTCCCTTCATTGCTGACCGGCGTTTTCGGAGATGGGGGTGATGAGGGTAGAGATACTTTGGAGGAGAAGGGGCTCAAGCCGTTCCCAATTATACTTCTCTTCGATCAGCCGCCGGCTGTTTTGTCCCATGGCTTTCAGTTCGGCGGGAGGGAGGCGCAGCAGTTTTTTGATGGCTGCGGCGATCTCGGCGCTTTTGTATTCTACGCAGAGCCCTGTATGGTTTTGGCTGATGAGTTCGTTCATCATAAATGACTTCGTGGCGATCACCGGTAAGCCGGCGGCATAATATTCCAAAAGTTTTAGGGGGATTGCCTTGCGAAAACGTTGATTGGCGGGATTAAACATCCACAATCCTACTTTGGAACGGCGGAGCAGGACACCGATCTTGTCGGGCGCTATCCATTTCTGATAAAAGACGATGGCATTCAGATTGTAGTCGTTTAGTTCCTTGAGAAAGCGCGTTTCTTCTTCCGGGAGGTGAAAGCGGCCAACCATCAGGACTTTGAGCCAGGAGATCTCTCTTTTTAACAATGATATGGCTTTGAGGAGTTTGAATGTGCCATGATCGGTGGATAGACCCCCGATATATACCAGGTCAAAATCCGTCTCGCAGAGATATCCCAGGTTACCTCCCAGTTCACACACATCACTCCATGTATTACGGGCAGGATAATTGGGGATGATGATGCTGCGGGAGCGCTGGTGCTGCTTTTTGAGCAGTTTCTTTACGATCAATTTATTGACTGCGACATACAGATCAGCGTGGGCACAGGCACGACGCTCCAAAACAAGATAGATGAGCCGGGCAAAGATCTTCATCAGCGGAGGATATTTTTCGGCAAAGGCATCGGCGTAATACTCGTGGATGTCATAGATCAGTTTGGCGCCTGTTTTCTTTTGGATCGCCCGTCCGACCAGCAGGGTCCATGGTTCTATGCAGATGATGATGTCCGGTTTTATCTGTCGGCATTTTCGATACAAAGCCCAGAGGGTGTTCCATTTGGATTCCGTATCGGTAAGGTGCAGGGAGGGATTGGAACTGGGTGATGAGTTACCAACCCGTGAGATGATCGATACCTCGGCGATTTTGGCCAAACTAATGGCAAGTTTATGATAGATCCGGGTCTCAATAGTGGGATGATCCAGCGTAATGATGCAGATTTTCATCTTTGAACCCACGGAAAAAAGACACTTCGGGAAACGTGTGTCAGCCACAGTTTCCCGAAGCACTTGATTTTTAATGCGTTGTGTTCTGGATTCCGCCAATGGGAGCAGCGGGAATCGCTATTTAGTATCTCTCGGCTTCCCTGTCCAATTCACTAAAGGATTGTGATGCCTTGAACTGGTTGTAAAGCGCTTCCTCGTTCTGAATCTGGAATTTGAGATTCTTATTCACTTCGTTTCTGGGGATCTTCAATTGGATGAAGGTCTTGAAGCGGCGTCCTTCAGGTTCCATCAATGAGCGGGTCTCGGTCTGACCGGTGAGGATACCGGAGAATTTGGCTGAGGCCACTGCTTTGACGACATTCTCCGTCATAGCCAACACTTGGGGATCAATGACGCCCGCTTCTTGTTCAAAGTTCTTCATCATGCTTTTGACATACACTTCGACAAATTGAGCGGCTTCGGACATGGCATTTGCTCTGGCGGCTGTCATTGATGCGGCTTCGCTGGCACGGGTGGCTTGACCGTAGGTGCAGACGTAAGTCGGATCATTTTGAGAATTCCACCAGAGTGGGCGATAGACCAGATCACCGTCTGGCTTGGCTCCACCCTTTTTGCCCGCGCATCCCATCACTGTGAACAGTATGACAACGAGCATCACCACTGTAATAACTCTTGCTACTTTCATATCATCCTCCATGATGATTTATTCAAGGTTCCTTTCATCGTTAACATAGGAAAGTGTGTTGATTGGAATCAGTGCGTGATTTTTGTCAATCTTAAAAACTGTCCAGAGGTTTCCCGGCAGTTCACGCGGAACTGTGTATGAGGCGATAAGTATATTGTTGCCATACAGTTGCACCGTGGCTCCGCTGCGGGAAAGTTGGGAGGAATTGGCTTCGAACCGGTTGGAAAAATCATGAACCGTACAGAGGTATTCTCCGCGAGTTGGTTTGTAGATCGTGATCGTTTCCGGCCCGTATCCGTCGGTATCATCCCGGTCAAGAAAATCCTTTCCCTCGATAAGAATCCGGTTACGATGCCAGATGTGAAATCTACCGCCCTGGGGATGCGGCCCGGTGAGGTGGGCATCGAGATCAAGCGGTCGTGCGCTCCATGTAAGGATGATACGGTAATCCATTGTTTGCGGACTGATGGCGATCACATACTCGCCGGGGTTTTCGTCCCAAGCCATGCGCACCGGATGGGAACTGCGGATAAAACCTTCTTTGCTGACTTTGACGTGATATTCACCAATCTCCGGATTGAACCAGGCAAACCCGTCCGTATCGGTGGTCCGTGGCATATACTGCTCATCTCCGCCCGTAAGCACAAGGGTTGCGCCTTCCACCGGACTGCCGTCCAGGGCGTTTACCAAGTTGATCAGGATGATCTTGGTTTTGGGATAGAACCGGATTTCGCGGTCTAACGCACCGGTCGCCGCATCAAGCGTAAAGACTTTACAAGTAAGACCCCTGCCTTTTTCAATCATAAAACTGCGCATCAATTGAATACCTCGATAGACATCGATCCGGGGTCGGGCATTCCTAATGAGATCCCAATCTTCGTTAAAATCATCATCGGCAAATTTGTCGCGGATCCAAAAGGAAAAATATCCTTCGTTTGACCTGATCTCAAAGGTCTGCTCGCCGGTTCCGGTGCCTGTTTGCCCCAGCGAGATCAATCTGCCACCCAGAGCAGAATCCTTGTATGCGCCCTGGACAAAGGCATACTCACTACCCGCCGAGCCGGTAAGGATGCCGTTCAATTCTCCGGCTAGGTTGTCCCACTGAACAACTATCCGGTAATCCGCGTTTTGCGCGCTCAAACCCGCCACAATGATGCAAACCAAGGCAGTAATAAAACACTTGAACACGTGTCTCTCCTTCACTCAGTATTGGAAAAAAAGCGGTTTTGACAATTCTCCGACCATATCGATCTGTCAAGACAATTTATCGAAGTCCGGGAATCCTCCGTTTTACCTTTGTCTCCAGTGATCACAGTTCTTTACGACTTCACGATCGATCTGGATTGCCAACTACCATTCCACAGATCACTTATACTTGCTTGTTAATCCAAGTTTATGCCGAGATACTGCCGAGTACTCGGTTATATCTCGGGAGAACCACAGGTTCAATTCAGGAGGATCATACACGTGCCGATATCAAGGCTATAAAGCACTCAGGGAGTGTGTAAGCCATTAGCCATACATGTCCACATTCGTATCAATGAAGCAGCCGCGCTCTGTGATCGACCGGGTGTCTTTCCGGGATGATTAGGCGTAAAATTGGTGGTTTTCATCTGCAAAGGGAGCATTACATCGGGATTTATGTTGACAAAAAACTGCTTGTCAAATCCTGATGTTCTTTATTAACTGATTGATAATAAGACGGTATGGCGCATACCGCCGGAGAAAATATGAATATACTGGTTACAGGTGGTGCCGGATTTATCGGCTCACATTTGGTGGAAAGTTTGTTGGCTGAAGGACATCACGTCAGCATCATCGACAATCTTTCCACCGGCAGATTGGAGAATATCGAAAGTTTTAAGGATAATTCCAATTTCCGCTACGTCATCGGAACGGTATTAAACCGCGAATTGATGGACAAACTAATCTCGAAAGCCGAGCAGGTCTATCATCTGGCTGCTGCGGTGGGAGTAAAATACATCATCGAGAATCCGCTTCTTTCTCTCAAAACAAATATTGTGGGCACCGATAACGTCCTCGAACTGGCGAATAAATACAAGGCAAAGGTCTTGATCACATCGTCTTCGGAGATTTATGGCAAGAGCGATAAGGTGCCTTTTTCCGAACAAGACGACCGCCTGCTGGGTTCCACTCACATCAGCCGCTGGGGGTATAGTTGTTCCAAAGCGATCGATGAGTTTCTGGCGCTTGCTTTTTTTCGCGAGAAAAAGCTGCCGGTGGTGATCGTGCGCTGTTTCAATACTGTCGGTCCGCGGCAGACGGGTCAATATGGGATGGTCTTGCCAAAATTTATCAAAGCAGCATTGCTGGATCAACCCATAGTGATCTTCGGCAGCGGGAAGCAATCGCGCTGTTTTGCCGATGTATCCGATGTGGTGGATGCTTTTATCAAACTGATGAACTCCAAGAATTGCGAAGGCGAGATATTTAACGTTGGCACTCAGGAACCGATATCGATCGAGAATCTGGCACTCAAGGTCAAGACAATGTGCGACAGCAAATCCCGGATTGAATTCATGCGTTATGAGGACGCTTATGAAGAAGGTTTTGAGGATATGATGAACCGGATGCCCGATCTGAGTAAGATCAAGGAATACATTGGTTATGAGCCAAATTATACTCTTGATGACATAATAAAGAGGATGATTGAATACTATGAGATCTGATGCGGTCTTGTGGATCGTGATCCTGTCCCTGTTGAGCGGATGGGTATCACTGACGGCTTTTACTTCCGCGGCTGTCCCTCAAACGCCGATGATCAGCGTAGGGATTGCCGGGTACGTGGATACTCCCGGGATGTATCGCTTTCCGCTCGGGACTCATCTGTCCGACGCGGTAAACATGGTCATGATGGGCGAAGAAACATCCCCGCCGCCGGTCAAGGATTTGATCTCCCCGCGCCGGACGGCAGTTCTCGATACCATACCATCCCCCACCATTCCTCAGTCCATACGTCAGATCACGATCCGGCGCGACAATATCCCAAAGATCTATGATCTATCCCGCTTTCTGCTGCTGGGGGAGATGAGCCAGAATCCTTTGCTCAAGGATGGCGATAATATCATAATCAAGCCGGTTGAGCATATGGTGACCATCTCCGGAGCGGTTGTGAGACCAGATGAATTTGAGTATCTCGCTGGCGATAAAGTGGGTGATCTGATCGCCTATGCCGGTGGATTCAAGCCGGAAGCGGATCTCGGGAAGGTGATTTTGTATCGTTATGACGACAATATGGTCACTTTTCAGACCAGCCGCCTGGATCTGAGCTGGTATAAGGAAGGTCCAACGTCAATAGATATTCCCCTGAGGTCTGGTGACAGGATCATGGTGCCGGTGAATTCTCAATTTCGCAGGAGTTGGAAGGTAACGGTCGAAGGACATGTCCATGCTCCCGGCGAGTATCTGATATCGGATGAGACCACTTTGTATGACATCCTTGCTCAATGCGGCGGTCCCACATCCAATGGTGATCTTGCCACTGCCTATGTAGTCAATAGTTATCTTCACGGCAAGCCAGATCCCGATCTGGAACGGCTCAAACTATTGCCGATATCGTCGATGACGCCGATGGAATACAATTATATGCGCACCATGATGCGCCAAATGAGAGGCAAATACTCGCTAAACCTGCAAAAGACCTGGGACAGCCAAGGTAACGAGCATAATACTCCAATGCACGACGGCGATTATATCTACGTCCCGGAACGGATCAATATGGTGTGGGTCAGCGGTCAGGTGCGCTTTCCCGGATTGGTGCCCTATGTAGAAGGAAGAAAATGGAAGGAATACATCGCTGTGGCAGGTGGGTTCACCAATAACCGGAGATGGGGGGGTGTCCGCATCATCCGATCCCATTCCGGCAATTGGGTAAAACCAGACAGTAAGATCAACATCAATCCCGGCGATATCATCCTTGTTGCGGAACAGATCGACCGCGATATCTGGCTGGATATCAAAGATGTCGTATTGCTTACCTCTCAGGTGTTGACGATTATAATCGGCATACGTGCCTTTACAATTAAATAATGCTATCCCAATAAAGGAGTTTGACCACTGATGAAAGTTCCAATGCTCGATCTTCACGCTCAATATAAACCGCTGATGCCGGCGATCCGCCGCAATCTGGAGGTGGTATTTGAAGAACACCACTACATAATGGGACGCCAGGTGAAGGAACTGGAAGATAAAATGCAGGACTACCTGCAGATCAAATATGCCATCGGTTGTGCTTCTGGAACCGATGCCCTGCTCCTGGCACTCAAAGCCCTGGAGATCGACGATGGCGATGAGGTGATCACCACCTCGTTTACTTTCTTTGCCACTGCCTCAACCATCTGGCTCAACAATGCCAGACCCGTCTTTGTTGACATTGATCCCAAAACTTACAATCTTGATCCTGCCAGGATCGAGGCAGCGATCACACCAAATACGAGGGCGATCATGCCGGTTCACCTATTCGGTCAACCGGCAGATATGGATGCCATCATGCAGATCGCAACGAAGCATGGATTGGCGGTTATTGAAGATAACGCCCAGGGTATCGGGAGCACTTGGAACGGCAAAATGACCTGTTCCTTCGGTGAGATCGGCACCTTGTCCTTTTTCCCCAGTAAGAATCTGGGTGCTATGGGCGATGCCGGGATGTGCCTGACCAATAATGAGGACTTGGCGGCAAAACTTCGCCAATTGCGCGTTCATGGCGAGAATCCAAAATACTTCCACAAATGGGTAGGCCTTAATAGCCGCCTGGATACGATGCAGGCAGCCATCCTCATGGTCAAACTGGACGCGTTGGCTCAGTGGTCAGAAGGACGGCGTCAAAACGCTGAATACTATAATGCCCATCTCATGGAGATCCCACGGATCACCACGCCATATATTGCTCCTCAGGCGACTACAATATACAATCAATACACTCTGCGCTGTGAAAACCGTGACGGTCTGATGAAACACCTGCAGGACAAAGGTATCGGCTGTGCCGTATATTATCCGCTTCCCTTGCATTTACAGGAATGTTTCGCATCATTGGGATACCGGGCAGGCGATCTGCCTGTATCGGAAGCCGCATCTCAGCAGGTGCTTTCCATCCCGATCTATCCGGAATTGACAATGGAACACAAAGAGTACGTTGTAACAGCCATCAAAGAGTTCTATCTTCAGAGGTAAATGGATGCATATCATCGTCTGTATCAAGCAGGTGCCCAATACGACCGAGATCAAGATCGATCCCGTGACCAATACTCTGATCCGCGAGGGAGTGGAGAGCATTCTCAATCCTTTTGACACCTATGCCGTGGAAGAAGCAGTCCGGCTCAAGGAACTTTATAATGCCACCGTTACGGCGATCAGTATGGGACCGCCGCAAGTGGAAGATACCTTGCGTGAGGTCATTGCCTTGGGGGCAGACCGGATAGTCCTGCTTTCCGACCGCAAGTTTGCCGGCGCTGATACCTGGGCGACGAGTTTGACCATTGCCATAGCGATCCAAAAACTTGGGGACTTTGATCTTATCATTACAGGGCAGCAAGCCATTGATGGCGATACGGCACAAGTGGGTCCAGGAATCGCCACTCACCTCAGTATTCCCCAGACCTGCTTTGTCCGCAAGATCGAGAGCATCGACTGCCGGAAGATGGTCGTGGAACGCCTGATGGAAGACGGCTTTGACCGGGTGGAGATGAAAACCCCCGCGCTGATCAGCGTGGTAAAGGAGATCAATACTCCGCGCTTGCCGTCCCTGCGTGGCAAACGCAATGCCAAGACGGCAGAATTAACGATCTGGAATTGTGAAGATCTGGATATTGACGAAAAGGTTGTGGGACTCAATGGCTCGCCGACGCAAGTAATAAAGATCTTTACTCCCAAGATCGAGAAAAAGACCGAACGTTGTGAGGGCTCTCCCAATGAGGCGGTGGACGCCATCATCAAGCACCTGAGCGAATTGAGTAAATGAGGTACGATCATGTTACACGCACCTGACATCAGCCCTGATATTGTCAGTTTTTCACTATTTGGTACCCAACTGCATATCCGGTGGTATGGGTTCTTTTACGTCCTAAGTTTTACCCTGGGATATGTCCTTTACCGCTACAACCTGCGCCGCAAGGAGATCACGATGAAGAGGGAGGACTATGAAACCCTGGTCTTTTATCTGATACTTGGCGTCATACTGGGTGCCAGGATCGGGTATGTCCTATTCTACAACTTTTTCCACTTCATCCAGGATCCACTTTCGATCTTAGCCGTGTGGCAGGGTGGCATGTCTTTCCATGGCGGCGCTTTGGGTGCCATCATTGCGGGACTGATATTCTGCAGGCGCAAAAAATATGATTTCTACCGCCTGGCTGATCCTGTTATGCCGCTGGCTGCCATTGGATTGGGATTGGGGAG
>CAYZZE010000033.1:0-20045 GCA_964482845.1 uncultured Candidatus Cloacimonadota bacterium | reverse complement strand
GTCTTAGAGTTATTATTAGGGAGTTGCATTTACCCACTCGGTTTGAAAGAGAGCCCTTTTTCCTTAGTCCTCCCTGCTTCATAACCTTAGTATAACCTTACGGTCGTAAGGTTATACTAAGGTTATACTAAGGTTATCAAGCAAGGAGGACTGTGGTCAAGCCACCTCTCTGACTTATCCAATAAGACTCCTGAGTAATTTGGAGTATTGTTATTACGGCTATAACCTAACTAACGGAAGGGTTAAATATGCCATCACGATCCGAAACGGTGGTTGAAACAACCGCTTGGACATCTGATGGCGCTGGAAAACTCATCACAATCATCTGATGGCGCGGGAAAACTAATTGTATCGCTCCCTCACGATCTCAATCTCTGTTGATCCCAATATGTGCAATGGTCTCTCTATGGCTTACAGCACAATGCCCGGAAGGAATCCCGTCCTTATCCGCTTATGATGCCCCCGGCAAACCACTGCGCATCCGGAGATGGTTATCAGCAGGGGATGAGAGCGGGCAGTTTGCAGTAAAACTGAAGCGTGCTATCGGGTAAGGTGATATGTATGTCGATTCATTTCCAGGTAGATACTGGCCGCTTTGACGGCTACTTCCAGTTTATCCAAAGCGCTTTCCAGATCGTTAGCGATGGCGAGGATGCCGTGTTTTTGCCAGATGATTACTTGGTGGGAGTTCATGAGTTTGATGGTCTGATCAGCCAGTTCTTGCGATCCGGGCGGACAGAGGGGAGCGTATCCGATCCCTTCTGGCAGAAAGGTCTTGATTTCCGGAAGAATGTCTGTCAGTTTGGCGTCCAACATTGTGCCATATTCTGACGAGAAGGAGAGGAGGATGATGGGATTGGGATGAGCATGTAAAACTACCTGCCCATCCAACCCCGATTTGATCAAACGATGCTGTAAAGCCCGGTGGGTGATCCACTCGGAGGTCGGTCTGGAATCAGACGGATGAAATTGATCCCGATCAGAAGAAAAATCGACGGAGACGATGGTGAGACCGCTGACCGGTTCACAAGCAAGATCACGATATCGCGAGCCAGTCTTCGAAACCAAAAACCAGCGTCTTGATCCGCATTCCGGGATGGGATCGAGCAAGCCGGTGATATCGATGGACAGGTTTCCGGCAGTGGCTTCCGCCCAGCCATTCACCCAAATGCAATTACTGATATGTCGGACTTGCCGGATCAAATGGTTGAACCGCTCATTCGCAGCAAGAATACTCCAGATATCCATCAATGTTGCCTTGTATGTCTTGTAATTACCATCGGTTATGTGGTCAAATCCGGCTCTTCGTCGATCATCAGCTGGAAACATTCACCATGGGGTGGAACATTCCGTCGCTCCGTATCATCAGGGTGGATCGGAATGTGCCCTGGTATGGGTAACTAACTGTTGTCGATAGCGCTGCGATCCCGGCAGATACGTTCCACTGCGCGGAAATTGACTTTGCCGCTTGCCATCATCGGGATATCTTCAATGACATAAAACTGGCGGGGAACAGCGATGGGGGGAAGTTCTTTCTTGAGTTGTTTTAATACCGTTTGCATATCAAAATTGCCATTGGCAACGGCGGCTACCACATCGGCTCCTTTGGTGGGATTGGGGACGTCCACGACACAACAGATGACGTCCTCGGGCAGAAGACGGCTGAGGATATCCTCCACTTTGACGAGAGATACCATTTCACCGCCAACCTTGACGAAACGCTTGAGCCGCCCACGATGCCAGAGGAAGCCGTCATCATCAATCACACCGATATCTCCGGTATCATACCAACCGTTGTGGATGCGGAGCGAGGTCTCTTCGAGGTCACCGAGATATCCTTCCATCACCAAATCGCCTTTAACGAGGATCTTTCCCTCTTGGCCGGGTTCCAGGACTTTATCGGTATTGATATCCAGGATCCTGACCGACACTTCCGGGATGGGCTTGCCAATGCTTCCAAGTTTGTTATAAGTCGGGGTATTGGATGAGATCACAGGACTGGTCTCGGTAGTGCCATAACCTTCATATATCTTTACATTGTGCTTCTTAAGGAAACCATCATGAACCTTTTTGGGCAGTTTGTCTGCACCGGCAATGGCAAAATTGACGGAAGCGAAATCGCCGGGCTCGGATTTTTGGAGGTAACCATAGAAGAAAGACGGGGTTGCAGCGATAAAAGTGGCTTTGCTTTCACGGACTAAGCGGCTGACTTCACGGTAGTCCAAGGGATTGGGATAGGTGATGATGGTCGAACCCATGATGATGGGAAGCCAGAAATCCACAGTCAAACCGAATACATGAAAGAGCGGTAGGACGGACATAAAGATATCGTTGCTGCTAATGGCGGCGATCAGAGGAATATTATCCACATTGTGAAGGATATTGCGGTGAGATAACTGCACGGCTTTGGGTTCTTTTTCGCTGCCGCTGGTAAAAAGTATGGCGGCGATCTCAGCCGGACTTCCCTTGTGAACGATACCGGCGAGGAGTTTGAGGGGGAGTTTGGACATAAGCGCTGCTTTGAGTTTTGCCATTGAGGTCACTTTGAGCAGGATATCCTCGACCATGATCATGCCCTCAATCGGCTCCAGATCGAGTTTCTCCAATAGTTTCTTGCTGGTGACGATGGTCTTGAAACAGCACTTTTCCTGGGCATATCGGGCATTGTCATTGGCTCCGGTAGCATAATTGATCATTACCGGGATCTTGCCGTTCATCAGGGTTGCTATCACTGTCAGCATACATCCCGCTGAGGTGGGCAGCATGATGCCTACGTACTTATTCTTGATATGCGCAATGTGTTCCTTGAGGATCAAAGATGCTATGAGCATTTTGCCATAAGTGTATTCTTTGTTCGTTGCTTTGTCGATGATCGCGGTTTTACCACCGAACCGCTTGGCGGTTTGTATGAACCGATGATGTAATTGTAACATAGTTATACTCCCTTTACTTGATAATGTGCAGCCAATCCCGGAGCAAGAATTCGATCCTACCGATCAATAGCGAGATACGCGCCATAACAGTATAACCGAATGAAGCACCGAAACTTATCATAAGAAACCAGATACCGATCTTGGAAGGAATGGTAAACAGACCTTCCTGCTTTTTACTAAAATAGAAGAAGTACACGCCACAGATCGTGCCGAGGATGATCAAAAAACTGCCGCTGATAGCGCTGGCTGAAGGAATGGCAAAAGGATTGATCATCGTTGCAGCGATCTGATTCATAAAATCCGACTTGAGATAAAACATCAAACTGATTCCCGCCGAAGTCCCGATCACGACAGCCAGAGGATAACGGCTGATCCACTCCGCCGGTGGATAGATCCTGACCAGCATCAGGATCCCGAGAATGCCGGGGATGATCAATAGCCAGTTTTGACTCATGTCCGATAACACCGGAGTAAAGAGATTGGGGATCAGAACATTGTAGATGATATAGATAAATCCATAGGCGGCGGACAATCCCACGAAGACCTGTTCGGCAAACCGGTAGAAGGGATTGTCACGGTAAAGAAAACTGAAGATGCTGAATGTGAGAAAGACGCCGATCCAAACACCGATTATTGTCATTATTTCTGCCATATCCCCCTCCTATTTCTTTTCACGTGCTTGGCGTTGTTTGCGCCTTCTGCGAAATGCTCGGACATTGCCAATGGCGATGAAAACCAAAATAATCACATGGGCAATTGACTGGGAATCCATTTTGATAGATGCCGGTCCAAAGGTACCCATCAGTTTTTCATACTCGGCAGCGCCTTTCAATCCCCCCATCAATCCCCGCAATTGATTGCGGTTATTGATATAGGGCAAAAAGCCGGGAGCGCTGACCGCAGTCGTTCCGCCACTGACCTTGACTTTGAAATTGTCATGAGCCACCATGATCCATTGTTTCAAGCCAGGATCGCCAGCCGACAGCGAGATGATATAAGCCAGATCCCTGAGACGGACAATATTATCCATGATGGGCAAAGAATCGATAGGAGTTCCGAAAGTATCGGTGGGGAAGGTCTCGCGGATGTTGCGACCCATCGCTTTGATCGTTACCATGCCACCGGACTTGAACCCCAAGTTTACGTAATCAATGCCATAGCGTTTGTCTGAATATCTTCCGATCGAATTCCCCGGGACATCAGGCGTCATGGTTTCATCGGATTCATCTTGCTCTGTCGTATCATTTGTTTGGCTGTCCGGCATTTCACCGTTACTGATTACCATAGGGGACGCGATAAGTTCGCTGAATACGTCACCTGCCATCTGGACGCCCATCGGCCAGAGCGCAACGGCAATCACTTTATGTCCCTTTTGCCAAGCATGATCCACCAAACTCATCGCCATGGGTTTCAGTTCTGGCATGGTGGATGGTTCGTAGTCGAAGGAGATCAGGATGGTGCTGCCGGGAGGAGTCTTATCGACAAGATCATAGACCATTTGCACGTGGGGAGAGACATCCGTTCTCCAGCCGATCGGTATGATCAATGGTATCATGACGGCAAGAAACAGGATCACGAAAAGTGTCATTCGTTCCCATCGGACTTGAGAATTGATGTTACTCATTTTCCCCCTCCCAGATATGATCGTTCGATGCCAAGAATGATCCGCAAACTGCTGCCGATGACACCCAAGGCGGCGCTGATCATAATGGCTCGTTGGGCAGCGGAATTGGGGTAGATCATGATATAATCCGCAATTCGGGGAAGATGTAGAAACTGCATATTCTGCGGCAGCCATCCGGTCATAATGTTTCCCAAACTGGTTCTGCCCAGCATAATGATCACGGCCGTAATCATCAGCAGATTGGATTCGAAACTGCGTATGATGAAAGCACGATATGCCGCGGAAGCGATGTAGAAAGCCAATAGCGAAAACATCGTGGCTGAGAGATGGATAAAGAAATTGTTGAAGAGATAATCAAAGGGCTTTGCTCCCAACCAGTTGAAGAGAATCTCACCGTTGCCGAGGATACCGCGAGATTCACGCATTCCCCAAAGTGCCCCGACCGAGACCATGATCGAAAAACTGATGATTCCGGCGAGATAGTATTGCCAATTGGGTGCTTTTGATTTGATCTTGTGTCCGCTCATGCGAAGCAAACTCAAAACGCCCAGAATGATGGCAAATCCGGCAATGATCAAAAACCAGCTTTCCAATGTTCCGGCAATTGAACCAAATGGTTTATGAGGGACAAATTCGGATATGATGACGAGCATTCCAACGACGAAAGTGATGATCACAGGTATAGTTCTTTTCATAACCTATCCAATATTAAACATGTTACTTAACCAATGGACGCCAGCATACTCGAGAATAGCGCCGATCACAATCAATGAGATGCAGAGCAATTTTCCGAAGTCATGACCTTTCAAACTCCCGAGCTGTTGAGCGTCACGCGATAGATAAGCGGATGCAGCAAAGAGTTCTTCGCCGATCAGCGTCCAATCACAGGCGACCACAAAGAAAGGTATTTGGTGAGGCATAGCAGTTCCTGCCGTTTGGATCGCCCCAGTGCTAAAGCCGGTTTCAGCCAGGATCAGGGATTCGGCATAGAAGGAGCCAAGAAAGAAGTTTGCCGCTGGTTGTTCACGCACCATGATACCATCAATACCTGCCACATAGCCAAACTGGTCATCAGTCAGATAAAAGATCCTATCACTGCGGTAGGCATCTGCTCTTTCGGCTCTGGTGTATGCTTCTTTGACCACTTCCCGGGCGGCTGTCAAGACCATTGAGAAGCGGACGGGGACAATTATATCAGCGTCATACTGAGCAGCCCGTGTCGCCAAATGACTCAGGATCGTGAGACCGGCAATGGTCTGTATATCATCCAGATCACCAATTCCAGGGACAAAGAGGATCGGCTTGCCTTTTTCCGTGGCTCTGCCAATGGCTTCTTCCATGGAATCCAAGGCACTGATCCGTCGGATAAAGAATTCTTTGCCGCGTTTTGAGGCGATGATATAATAAAGAATAGCCCCGCTTAAGAGGAGCATCATCACCAGTAACGGCGTCTTTTGAGCATTATACCATTGCACCAATGGCATCATGCTGCGATCGACCATAACGCTGTCACCGGCTGCACGGTTATATACTATGAGGCGATACTGAAACTCCTCATCCGGTTGAACATCATCGTCTATGATAGTGCCGCTTGGTATGGTAGTATCATAAACAGTGACATAGTGTCCCCTGGAATCGTATTTCTGAATCCGCAGTGAATCGGAAACAGCGTCCAAACGCCATTCCAGGATCAACGCTTTTCCGTCATCCCAAGGAAAATCCCTGATTTGAAACTCAGGTGCAGAAGAATGTAAAGAAAAGTATGACAGGAAGATAGATATGGTTAACAAAAGCACTTTATTCATGTGTCGTCCTTTGTCGTATTGTTTGGCAATAATAAAACCAGCAGTCATGATGTATCATGCAAAAGCTCCCGGCGGATGTGAGAAGGTCCTTCCGTTGGGGAATTCTACACAATCCAAAGTCCAAGTGTGATCGATCATAGCGAGGAATGCAATTTGATCACTTCTGGAATTCAGATTTGATCAGATCGGTTTGTTTGAATATCTCATCAGTTTGCGCTTTGGAATAAATGCCGTCGGAATCGGCATCCAATATCTCTTTCACGGTAGCGATCAGATCGATGACCGACTGATAATATATTTCGTTAACAATCGCTGGAGATTTGATGAGTTGCATATTGTAGTGAATATCATTCCAAATGCCTTTATGGGTGAGCACCTTGGTTCGTTCTGCGGAGTAATTCAGATTGATCAGCCAACTTACGCTGTTCACTGCTTCCGTCCAACCGCCCAATACCATCAGAGTGTATTGATCAAATTCTTCACGTTCCCACAACTTATCTTCAACCACTTTCTTGTGCTTGTCAAGTGATTGTTCCAGTTCATCCCATTTATCTTGTTCCACGAGGTTCTTGATATCATCCCCCAATTGCGAAACTTCTGCCTCCAGATTGAGTAGAGTGGTGATCCGCATCATTTCATTGGCTATCGCCATCAGTTTTGTCTTGTTCCGTCCGCGGGCAGCGATCACGGCGTCAGCAGTTAAGACACCCAGGGCAAATGAGTGGCGAGGAGGATCCTGTTTTACTTTATAGAGATGTTTGGGCACAGAAGCCGAGAGATCTCTTACTTCCAATTGATCCGATGCAGCAAATACGGTTTTAAATGATGGAAGCGGGGCAAACTTGGTTACCCGGGTCTCTCCGGCTTCACCCAGCGGGAGTGTTTCATCTTTTGGCTTGCCTTTGCAAGCGCTTACCACAAAGACTACGACCAGTCCGAAGATGAACAAGTACTTAGTCTTCATTTGTACCTCCTAATATCTAAAGATACATTTAGGTTTGATCAGAAATACCAGATAAAAGAACATAAGGTATAGCACCAGAACAATGAGATTAAAGCTCCGGGTTCTCATCCTGAAAGAACCCAATCTCTTGAAACTGGAGAGAAAGACATTTTACTCAATATTCAGGAACTTACTGTCCATGAGATTTACCGATGTAGTCATATCGGCATTGTTTACCACATCCGGATCCCATCTTGGGGCAATTTCGGTTACGACGCCATTTATCATATCTCTCTACAATATATGTTCATTATAGCTTGGGTCATGCTGTTTGAAACTGCTTAGTAGTGTCAATCTATTTTTTCGATCGCATTGATCTTGCACCACCTGTTCGATCAAGGGGATGAACACATTTCCCTCAAGTCCCAAACTTCGGCAAAGATCGAGGATCTGAGTAATCTCGGAGATGTCATAGTGGTTCTTTTTTCGCATCACGATCAAACTGATGATCACCCCTCCTTCGTCCGGATGATTGGGATTTTGATTCTATCGCACCAGATCTTCGTCGATACCATAATGACTCTCAACTATCTTGCGGACATACACTTCCCATGATACATCGACCACGCGGAAAAAATTGACCCATTAAAGAATACAGGTTTCCAATCCTTTGAAGGATGAATTCGTGTTCACTCATAATAACAAGAGTGTTGCCCATACTGGTATCAACAAATTTCGAGATCGTGAAAAAACAATATCGTCTCTCCTTCCGGCGTAGTCAATAATAACTAAGGATTACGCCTGTCAGATAGTTTGGATACTCGTTGAATCCCCCGCTCTAAGTTATTCAACGGTCTCAAGGGGGTGAGATTCAAGCGGAATAGTGCTCTCTCCTGAGCGCTCCCTGCTTCATAACCTTAGTATAACCTTACGGTCGTAAGGTTATACTAAGGTTATACTAAGGTTATCAAGCAAGGAGGATAATTTTAAGTCAACTCTTTGAATTATTCAACGGTTTTATCATATGCACATAAAGTGGGTGACCTTATCGATGGTCTTTTTTCGAGTTTCGGTATATCTATTCCAGGTCAGGACGCCGTTTTTAATTCAATTCAATACTTCAGCGGTGCTGTGTGCCAATGCCTGGCGGCATTCATCGCAAAAATGATACTGACAATACCGATAACATAACTCGATCAATCCCTGTTGGACAAGGGCGGATTTTTGAGCTTGCTTTATTTGATTGGGGTTCAGGTATTTGAACATGAAATTTGTGATGTAATTGTCGGCGAGGGCGGGACTTGTCTCATAGATGGAACAGATCAGTTCTTTGCCACGGGCAGACCCCGTTTTTTGATGATACAGGTAAAGGATCGGCAATATGATATTTACGAATATCGTCCGAAGATGATTATCTCCGAGACGCGGTATTTTCTCCCCGAGGTAAGATCCCGTAAAACCAAAGAATTCCCTCAACTGTTTGGTGACGGATCGATGACTAAAGTTCTGATCGACGAGTTTAGCGATGCTTTCAGTCAATCCCTTGTGCAAAGCATCCGTCAGAAAGTGGCAGATCGATATGACCCGGTAAATGGGATGGTTGGCGGGCCGGATGCGGAACGTCTGCCAATCCAGCGTGATCTTTTGTCCATAAAAATTCTGGATCTCAAAACATTTTTGGATCTTTTGCGCCAGGATAGGGCAGAGAAAGTTTTTGGCCACGTCAAGCAGTCCGGTGGGTACCGTCAGGATCGCCACGAGTTCGTCCAGACCCATTCCTTCAGCTTGGTATTCGCGCAGATTTTGCCAGGTCAGTTTCTGGGCGATATGGAGCATGTTGTATTTGTTCTTATCATAGCCCATCGCTTCCATGATCCCTTCATACAGGATCTGGTCAAAATCAGAATAAAGCAGTGCGGTATTGAAGCGCTTGACCTTGCCCTCAAACCGCTGAAAGCCATACTTACGCAGAATGGATGTATAGTGATCGCCGGGGATCAGTGACAACAGGTCACAATAAGCGCTTTGTCCCGATTGGGGGTATGACTTGTGGCGGATAAAAAGTTTGGCGATGTCTTCCACCAATTGATTTTTGATCTCCAGGATCTCCACCCTTTCTCCGTCTTCCCGGATGGTATAAGGTTCGCGTATCCGGTGTTCAAAAACTACATGCAGGACGACATGGTTGTAATATGGATTCTCATGGTGATGGTGTGCCGTCCAGTCGTAAGTGGTCAGATGGATCTCGACGCTGCCGGCATAGTGTTCACCATCAATGATCACCGCCGCATTGAAAAAGTCAGGACCGCGATTGGTATTATACTGTCCCGGATATATCACCTTCACCGATTTGCCGCTTACCGTATGCAAGTCATTTTTCAGGTGACCTTCATCCCAGATATGATAGAGAAATTCTTCCTTCAGTTCCATCAATGATATCTCTGAAGCATCTGATACCGCTGTAAGGCAGAGGGGGAGCGCTGATAGGTATGGGGCGTATAATCCAATGGATTGGTCAGGATCGCCACCAGCTGCATTGTCTCTTGCAAGCTCAATCTATTGGCACTGCGGCCAAAATAGTGGCGGGACGCACTCTCGATGCCATATATTCCTTTGCCCCATTCCACATAGTTCAGATATAATTCCAGCATCCGTTCTTTGCTCAGGCAGATCTCCATAATGACAGTCACTTGGGCTTCCAGGTATTTTCGGAAGTAATTACGGTGCGTGGTCAGAAAGACAGTCCTTGCCAGTTGATTGGATATGGTGCTGGCGCCAAACTTGATACGGCCGGCTTTTCGGTTACGTTCGCGGGCTTCGCGGATCATCTTCCAGTCAAAACCCCAATGCCGATAAAAATTGTCGTCTTCCAAGGTCACCACCATGGCAGGAGTGGAGCGGGGCAGATCCTGGAACGGAATGAAATATCGCTTATGAATGGGATGGGAACGAAACACCAGTCGTTCCACCATCAGAGGTGTAAAAAGCGGATTGACGAAGTTGTAGAGTAAACTCGCTCCCGCCACCATCCCCCAGAACCATAGATGGACAAAGAGGACGCCCCTCAATATCCTTAACCACAGAGGTCGCTTCTTTTTCACTGCACCCCTTCGGTTTCCGGAATAGTGGCGCTAATTATGTCTCCGCTGGCTAGGATTGTTTATTGACAAATTGGGCAAGACGGGACTTGCGGCGGGAAGCGGTGCGCTTGTGGATCACCCCTTTTTTGGCGGCTTTGTCCAATTGCGAATAGAGTTTATCTAAAAGGTCGTTCCGCTCATCGGCTGAAACATCCGCGTGCAATTGCTTGGATAGCGTCCGGATCGTTCTCTTGACAAAATTGTTACGGGCGGCACGTTTCGCGTCCGTTCCAATTCTTTTCATGGGGGATTTGTGTTGTGGCATAGTCATCTCCATTATTAAGTTTAATCGGTTACGATAAGAATGATTGGATGCTCTTTTTGTCAATCAGAATCTGTAATTAGTGACATGCAAAAAGTATATCTACCGTCACGGCAATGAATTAGCGGTGCGTCTAAAGGTGTCCGCCAGTTCTTGGGACTGATACTGGACGCTTATCTGGCAAAGGTCTGTGGTCGTGCGCACCGGCAAATTTTCTGCCCAGCGGGCATATAAATGCCGCAGATATGCTATCCCTTCGGTGTCTTTGAGGTCAGATACGGTATATCCTGCCTGATGATCTGCTATTACCTGAGCTGCCTCGCCGTCCTGCATACCATAACATAGGATAGGCGTTCGTGAACCGCAATATTCAAACAGTTTGGTGGTCAGAATACCACTGCTGGCGATGGAACGATTGATCAGCAGCAAGAGCAGTTCCGCATTGACCATTTCGTCCAAGGCATTGCGATGGGGGACGAATCCTTTTACCTCAAACCGGCAGGAAGGGTAGTTATTCTTCATTTGAAATAGCATTCTTGGGTCGATCTCGGTTCCGATGAAGAGAAATTCCACTGTCACATCCGGTAGGGCGGAGGCGACGTAATTAATCAAGGATCGGAGGTCTTGGCCGGCGGTAAGTCGTCCTACATATTTGATGCGAAATTGAGTTGACCTCCGGTAATGGAGCCCGGCGAAGTGCTTCGCTTCAAAGCCGTTATAGATCACATGGATCCTTCCTTTGGGTAAGTGTTGCCGGATACCCTCAGATACGGTCAAGACCGCTCTTGCCCGATGCAAAACCATATTTTCCATCTTTTTATGGCGACGGGAAGCAAATTGGGACTGTCCGGCAAGATGCAGATAGTGAATGTCGCTCCAAGGATCGCGAAAGTCGGCGATCCAGGGAGTTTGATATCGTTTTTGCAGTTCCATACCCACGAGATGAGTGGAGTGTGGTGGTCCGGTGGTGATGATCAGATCATACCTGCGTTGGGCTAAAAGTTTACTGGCGTTAGCGATAGCGTATCGGTTCCAGACGACACGGATATCGGGAAAGATCAGGTTTATCCTTATCCACAAAACCATCCTGATAAGCAGACCGCTCTTTTTGCCGCGCTCCAAAGTTCCATAAGGCATCTTTTTGCCTCGCCCGAAGAGAAAACGCCACCACCCGGACAGAGTGAGATTGGGAGTGCGTATCACTTCCACCTCAGGTGGGATGAGAACATTCAGCCCATTGTCCAATACGGGATAATCCGCTTTCTCCGGAGTGAGGACCGTGATCTGAAATCCATCATCCACCAAGTGTGGCAAAAACCTCAACCATCTCTGAACCGCCGCTCCGCCACAAGGCGGAAAGTAATAGGTGATCAGCATGAGGCGCATCAATCTTCTCCCAGGACGAGTTTTGCCAGTTTATTCCACCCGTGTTCGGCGTTAAATTCCCGGATCGACTGCCGCATCTTTGCCCGGTCAGCACGTTCGACAAATGAACAGATCGCGTCCGCCAGCGCTTCCGGATCTTCCGGCGGCACCAAAAAGCCCGTCTCATTATCCCTTACATATTCGCCGATCCCTCCCACGCGGGACGCGATCACCGGCACTTCAAAGGCATAGGACAATTGAACTATGCCGCTCTGAGTGGCGCTCCGGTATGGCAGGATGCAAACATCTGCCCGCCGGAAAAAACTCCCTACCTCGGAATCAGCCACATAGGAAAAATGGGTCTTAACCGCAGCATCCAATCCCAATCCAGAGATCAGATCCGAGTATTCGCTCTTATCGCCATAGACGTCACCGACAATTGCGAGAAGAATTTGCGGCAATCTCCTGCGGGCGATGGCAAAAGCCCGGATCAAGATGTCCAGGCCTTTGTAGGGCTTGATCAAACCAAAGAACAACAGGGTGGGAGGACGGTCTTTGTCCTCATTCATGGCGGCGGATATATTTTTGGCCTCCGAACGCAGGTAAGTATCATAAACCGGGTGAAATCCCCTGACCAGACGGTCAGCGCCGATCTGAGGATGAAGCCGGAGCAGGTCGTCATAACTGCTTTGCGAAAGTAGAATTATCCGCTCCGCTGGACTGAGTGCATAACGACTCAACCGATCGGCGAATAACCACCGCTCATGAAATTTGATATTATGAACCAAGTATTTGATTCCGGTGTTTCCCAGACGCCGGGAGATCCAGCCCATCGCCAGCGCCATAAACGGCAACCAATAAGAAATGATCACCTGATCAGGTTGCCAACTGCGGATCCGTTTCACCGCCTGATGCCACGTCCAGGGCTGATAGGGAGTGAATACCCGCTCCAGCGGAAGATGGATATCCGGACTATACTCAGCCGTTTGAGAACCACCCGGAAACAAGCAGGAAGGATATTGACGAATGAAACCAAATAGCCGGATATCATGTCCTTGACGTGACATTTCGTCTGCCAGAGACAAGGCAAATTGGACGATCCCACCTCGAAAGGGTGGCGTCGGTCCCAGCATGGCGATCTTCATCAGCGTCCTCCCATCATGTTTTTTGCCTGTTTTTCTGCGTCTGATCCCATTTTGATCATTCCTGAACTACGCGGCGCAATCAGTTCTATGTTGTCAATCATTTTCCGCAGAACGCTGTACCTTTCGGCAAAATGAACTGGATGATTTCTCCCCCGCTCAATGCAAATGATGCAGGTCAATGCCGAATTTGGGGCAAATTCCCTACTTCCTTCCTGCTTAATAACCTTAGTATAACCTTACGGTCGTAAGGTTATACTAAGGTTATACTAAGGTTATCAAGCAAGGAGGAAGTAATGGTTAAGCTAACTCGCTGAGGTGTTCAACGGTCAAATGATTAAATCGCTTCCTCTTTGATTACATTGTCTTGCGTTTTGATAGAAAACCCAGCAATGACGATACCGGATACCGTCATTATCCGGCCATCAAAACACAGGGAAATCCCACCGACTTAGGGAAAAACACCCTCTGTTATGTTTGATCGGCAATTGCACCGATTTTTGCATCATACGTCAACCAGCAGTTAACCATACTGACTGCCTTAAGTAAATCGCCAATTGTTGAGGAGAACCGAATGCCACGTATAATTGCGCTTGTCGTGAGTTGTTTCATTCTTGCTGCCCTTTCCGGCGGAGAGATCAACCAGATTCAATCGTCCATCCCGTTTGGGATTACAACCCGGTCACAAAGTGAAATGAATATCCGATTTACTCTGCCTGAGTTTAAGATCGAAAATACCCGTGATCAGGGGCGTAACTGGCAGCGGATCGTGATGGATCATGCTGCCTACCAGATCGAATCCGGCATTCCTGATCTTCCATCCCTGTCATTCAGTATTGCGATACCGGATCGGGGAGGGGTTCAGGTGGAAATGTCCAGGTCTGCCACGCGAATAATTCCGGACTTTATGCCCTATCCCGCCCAAGGTGACATCCGCAGCGGAGATATCCCTCCATTCAGCATGAACGAGACCTTATATCAGGGTAGAAACACTTATCCGGAAAATGTGATCACTCATAGCCATCCGATGATCATGCGCGACCTGAGAATCATCAGCGTCCAGGTAAGCCCTTTCGTTTGGAATCCGGTCACGCGGCAATTGACCATACATGATGAGCTCGATCTGCGCGTACGGTTCACCAGCGATCCGGGAATCAATGGATTGACCCAGAACACACCGGTTATTACCCCGCTTTGGGCAAAGCAGTATGAAGCGCTGGTCCTGAACTTTGATGACTACCGCAGTTACGTCGTAACCAATGCTCCTCCCAGATATCTGGTCATTCACGGCAATTTTGTAAATTCGATCTTTGCGGGGCGTGTCAATGACTTCGTCTTTTGGAAACGCCAAAAAGGCGCTGATGTGGATGTGGTAAGCACAGCAGTGACCGGCACACAAAACACTCAGATCAAGACATTTATCCAGAACCGTTACAATAATCCGGCAACCAGACCGGACTTTATCATCTTCATTGGAGATACGACCGGCAATTTCTCAATACCGACCTGGACTGTTAACACTGGAGCGGGTGATTATCCTTATACCCATCTTGCCGGTGGAGACGGTTTGGGTGACTGCTTTATCGGCAGGATCTCCGCTGAAAACAATGACCAACTTGCCATTCTGATGAACAAAATCTATGTCTATGAAAAGAATATCAATTTAAGTCAGGCGTCCTGGCTTAACCATATGCTCCTCGTTGGGCATTGGGGTAATGGCTCAGGCATATCCACCGTTTATGTGAATAAATACATCAAAGAGACCGCGTTGCAGTATAATCCCAACTACACTTTTACGGAACTATACGGTGAATCACCATCCAGCGCAGCGATGAATGCCGCGATCAATCAGGGCGTGAGTTTCTTTAATTATCGCGGCTGGCTTGGCATGAGCGGCTGGAGTCCCAATGACTCAAATCTTTTCAATGGCGCTAAACTTCCTCACGGTGTGTTCCTTACATGCAGTACCGGCAATTTCAATCAAACAGCCACTACCGAAGCATTTATCCGGCTGGGAACAGCAACCGCTCCCAAAGGTGGAGTGACTGCCATCGGCATGGCTACTTCATTAACTCATACTTTGTATAACAATACCCTTGACGGCGGTATTTTCGCGGGTCTATTGACGCATCATATGCGGACGATGGGAGAAGCGCTCTTGCATTCCAAACTTTACCTGAATCAGATTTATGGTGTGTCACAGGTGACTGGATCGACTAATTCGGCGCATTGGTGCAATCTGATGGGCGATCCCACACTCGACGTCTGGATCGGAATTCCCATTGCCTTACAGATGAATGTGTTGTCCAATGTGCCTTTGGGATATAGTTTGCTGGATGTGTATGTGAGGGACGTACTGGATCGTGACGTGGAAGGCGCGTGCGTTACTCTCTCGCAAGGGACGAGTATCCTTTCGCGCGGGTGGACAGATAGCGAAGGACATGTAATTCTCACCCTCCCGGTTGGTGTTGCAGCGGGTGTGGCAGTAATCACTGTTTCCAAACCAAACCATAAGCCATTGCAACAGACGATCAACTTTGATAACAGCGGAACCCTGGTGCCCGGCAGTATCGCCATTGATGATGATAATATCGGCGGTTCCAACGGTAATAACAATGGTCTCGTCAACGCCGGTGAAACGGTTCAGATCAATTTTGCTCTGCGTAATACATCCACCGCTCCCAGGAGCGGCGTTTCAGGCATCATGACCTGTAATAGTCCTTTTGTTACGATCATCAACGGTAATGTGACCTATCCGACCATCGCGGCCGGTGCCCAGGCATTTTCACATAGCCCCGTGCTGATCCAATTGTCACCCAATACCCCGGATGGCTACACCATGCGCATCCGTCTGATCTTAAGTGATTCTGCCAGCAATCAATATGACATCTCGGAATTTGTCATGGTCTATAATGCCCGTCTCGGATTCGTCTCCCATATGGTGTATGGAACGAGCGGTGTCCTCAATCCCGGCGACTCCTCCGAACTCCGGGTAACTACCTCAAACATTGGCAGTTCAGCTATAAGTAATGTCTATGGCGAATTAATCAGTATGAATCCCTTGCTGGCAGTCATCCAGAATACCGCTTACTATGGAGCTTTCAATGTAGGATCGCAATTGAATCACAGTCCGTATTTCCAGGTCTATGCCAGGCCGTTATTGGTGCCGGGTATGGTCATGCCGATGCAGTTACGGCTTTATAACACTCAGGGATTTGAGCAGGTAGTGCATTTTAGTATTACCATTGGTTCTGTCACGGTCAATGACCCGCTCGGACCGGATGCGTATGGCTATCTGATCTATGACGACCAGGACAGTGGCTATGATGCGAGACCGACCTACAACTGGATCGGCATAGCACCCCACGAAAACGGCAGAGGGATTCATTTGAGTAACATCAATGATTATTACACCAGTAGTGATGAGGGTGACCAGATCGGGGTGGTCTCCTTGCAAGTGGTTAATCTGCCGTTTGCCTTCAGGATGTACGGGCGTCCTTATACCCAGATCACGGTATGCTCCAACGGATTTATCGCATTGGGCGTGTCCGAGAATCCGGAATTCCGCAATTTCCGTTTACCTGGGGCTATGGGACCGAGTCCGATGATCGCCGGATTCTGGGATGACCTTGCCATTGGCACGGGGAGCGGTATCTACTGGTGGTATAATCGGTCGGACAATTCGGTGATCGTGCAATGGGATCAGATGCGCAGCGGATTTAACGGCACCTCCATCATTACTTTCCAGGTCATTCTGTATGATCCTGCTTTTCATGCCACTCCCACTGGCGACGGACCGATCAAGATCCAGTATAAGACCTTCAACAACGTAAATATGTCCAGTGGCAACCAGCACGGCAATTACTGCACCATTGGCATCGAAAACCACGATCAGACAATCGGTCTGGAATATTCATACAACAACACCTATCCCACGGCGGCAGCCCCACTGGGACATGAAAGGGCGATCTATATTACGACTGTTCCCGTGATTCAACAACCGGCATTTGTCGCTATCGACAATGTCTATGTCTTTGATGATAACGACAATCAACTTCTGGAACCCGGAGAAAGCGTTAACTTGTCGATCAAATTATCAAACAACGGACTCAATAGCGCAGTCAACGTAAATGCCGTCCTATCGTCCAGCGATCCATACATCACGGTAAACGGTAATTCAGCAGGTTATGGTACGATCAGCGGTCTGGCAACGGCCTTCGGTTCAAACTTCTATGCTGTTAGCGTAGCGCCGGTTGCACCCCATAACCACGAGATAGGTTTCACTTTGAATATCACTTCCGGAGCCCAGACTTGGACTCGCACTTTTTCGCTGAGGGTGCAGAAAGCCACTCTGGTATTTCATTCCAGGTCTTACGACGATTTTGCTTTGAATAACAATGGCTTGATCGATCCGGGCGAGACGGGGAAAATTCAGATCAACGTATTTAATGAATCACTGCTCAAAGCGGAAAATGTACTGATCACGCTGTCCGAATCAAGTCCACATATATCATTTACCAATACCAGCATAAACTGCGGCGAGATCCTTGGCAGAAGCATTTTCCAAGCAGTAACCCAAGTGGTGGTCTCACCCTCTACTCCGCAGGGCACCACGATCCCCATAACCGTTAATATCACATCCTCGAATGCAGAGCCGCATAACGCTCAATTTGATCTAACGGTTGGCGTGATGAACTACTTATGGAATTTTGAGGCGAATAACGGTGGCTTTACGGTCAACAACAGTCCCAGCCCAGGTTGGGAATGGGGAACTTCCTCCTATGCCGGCGCTTTTAGCGGATCCAGGATATGGGGAACAGTGTTGAATGCCAGTTATGCCAATAATGCCACTTATCAATTGTTTTCACCGCAAGTGACCATCGGTAGCCAGTTTCAACTCAAGTTCCGGCATCGTTACGAGATCGAATCAAGCTATGATGGAGGACAAGTGTCGATTTCGACCGATAATGGCTCAACTTGGCAGATAATAACACCTCAAGGTGGATACCCGCATCAGAATTTACCTGCACTGGGAGGTCCCGGTTATCACGGAACGCTCACTACTTGGCAGGAAGCGGTGTTTAACCTCGGCAGTTATGCTAATCAAGCGGTTAGATTCAGGTGGCTCTTCAAATCTGACGGATCAGTGGTTCGCAATGGCTGGTTCATTGATGATGTTCAGATCACCCAGGCAGCCGGAGCATCAGACAACATTGGCAAGATCTCAGGTATGGTCTCCATCGACCCATCCCAGCCCTCAATAGTTCCTTTGATCTCGATCGGAACCTATACAGTCCGGCCTGCGGTCAATGGAAGCTATGAGATCATTGTGCCTCCTGGGAATTATACGATAAAGGGCTTGCACGAGGGTTACAGATCGAGCACGACAAATCTGCAGGTGCAGAGCCACCATACTTACACTCAAAATATCAGCATGACCCAAATGCGAAAGCCGGACGGATTTACCTGGGCGATCACGGACAATTCGATCCACCTGCGTTGGAATCATGTATCAGAACCTAATCTGACCGGATATCGGGTCTATCGCAAGATCGGAACTTCCAATTGGCAATCGGTTGCCATTCTCAGTGCTAATCACATCGTCATGAATCTATCCGAAAACGGGGCTTATGATTATCGGATCAGTGCTGTATATATTGATAATTGGGAGAGTTTACCTACCGACCGGATCCGTTTTATTTATCCTTATAATGGATTTGACGTTCAACCTCTCAGCCCGCAGAATATCATCCTTACTCGTACGGGTAATACTTCCCTACTGGCTTGGGATCCCGTCACCCAAGATACCGATGGCTATGCCATAACCGTATGGGCTTATAGAGTTTATGCCGACAATACGCCAGATTTTGTGATCAGTCCGGCCAATCTGCTGAGCACAATCTTTGATACCAACTTTATGGATCATAACGCCTCCAATATCAAATTCTATAAAGTGGTCGCACTTATTGGATACATGGATCCGCAATAGTAACCCGGTTTTGCAAACCCCCCGTGACATAACATTATACACAAGCGTGGAAAAGAATCGACATCGTATTGGTTCTTTCGACGCAATTTGTCCTTGTCAAAAACCGGATGTAGTAGCATTGGAAACGCTGATAGTATTTGTGTGAGAGGCCAGAATGCATTATACATTGCCGGACGGTCAGAGAATAGACCTGAAAAAAGTGGTGGAGGTCGGTTCGATCCGGGATTTGGGGCTTGATCCGAATAGTATTAGCCAGAGTAGAATTGGTTTTTCGATCAAAATGACCGGTGGGGAGTCGGTTCAGGTGATAAAGAACTATCATTTCTGTGATTGGGCGATTGCCAAAAAGGAGTTGGAAACGATCCGGAAAGAGATAGAGGGTCAGATCAAAGACGGCAAATGACCGGCAGCCTGTCTCAATTTGCCTTCTGATGATTTGTTCTTGCCTTGGGTTCAGTTCCCCCTTACTGATTTAGTTGGAGATCAGTGCTTTGGTGGCAGTATCTTCCGTCCATTCGGTCAGGAGCGCCTTTATCATCATTACTGTAACATTATAGATTGCCTGGGGCTTGTTTTGCACCACCAAAAAACCACATTTTTCCCGAGATCCACCCGAGCACTCGGGAGTGACCTGAGTTAATACTAATAGACCATTGAATAAGTCAGAGTTCAATCCTCCTTGCTTGATAACCTTAGTATAACCTTAGTATAACCTTACGGTCGTAAGGTTATACTAAGGTTATGAAGCAGGAAGAATGCAGGAGAAAGCACTATTCCGCTTGAATCCAACCTTCTAAAGACCGTTGCATAATTCGGAGCGGATGACGCTAAAACCATATCAA
>CAYZZE010000032.1:0-20219 GCA_964482845.1 uncultured Candidatus Cloacimonadota bacterium | reverse complement strand
CGCGGATCAGCCGTCCTCCTCAACGATACCCGGGGTCAGAGGACGGCTGGTCTTTATCTTTTTTCCTGATCTCAGCAGGCGCTTTTGGTATAATCCCCTTGACAGTTTTGCTCTTGACGAATAGCATGAAAAAAATCCAAGTGATGGTATGGTCAATGACAGAAACTGACAAAATGATCGCAATACTGCGGCAGGAAGTGACACCTGCCATTGGTTGCACCGAGCCGGCAGCAGTGGCTCTGGCATGTGCTTTTGCCGCCCGAACTTTAGGCGAGACAGTCAAGAAAGCGGAAGTATTGGTCAGCGCCAATATCCTCAAGAACGGTATGGGAGTGGGAATTCCGCATACCGATCAGATCGGACTTGAGATCGCCGCCGCCTTTGGCGTCTATCTTTGTGACACAGCCCGGGATCTGGAATTATTCTCCGCCCTCAGTCCTGAGCATATCGCCCAGGCAAATGCCTTGATCACGAGAGGGGATCTTTGTATCAAACTGGCAGATACTAAGGATAAGGTCTGGATCGAAGCCCGGGTATCGGGAACCGATAATACTGCCGTCGCCATCATCCGCTGGCGTCACAACTGGCTATATCAGTTGCAGTTCAATGGGCAGGTAATCAAGCATAACGAAATAAATGACGCAGGCGTCAAGCCCTACATAAACATCGATCATCTCAGCATCCGGGATATCTATGTCTTTTGTGATACGGTAGATGCTAAGGCATTTAAGAACTTGGAACTCGGCCTGCTCATTAACCGGCGTATCGCAGGATATGGCTTGGAACAGAAACGGGGCATCGGCGTGGGGAAAACGATTATGATACAGATGGAAAGCGGATTGATCGGCAATGACATCCATCATTATGCCATGGCTTTGACGGCTGCCGCCACCGATGCCCGGATGAGCGGATGCACCCTTCCGGTGATCAGCAATTCCGGCAGCGGTAATCAGGGCTTGTCTCTCACGCTGCCGATCATCGCCGTAGCGGAAAAGAGCAATAGCGATGAGGAAAAATTGATCAGGGCGCTTGCGCTGGGACATTTGATCTCGATCCATATCAAATCCCGGATCGGGATACTCTCCTGCCTCTGTGGTTGCCTTTCCGCCGCTTCCGCCGCCGCGAGCGGGATCGTCTATTTGCTGGGCGGCAATCTGGAACAGGTGATTTATGCGATCAAGAATATGATCGGTAATACAGCCGGCATGGTCTGCGATGGGGCAAAAGAGGGTTGCTCGCTCAAGGTGGCGACCAATACCAGCGCTGCCGTCCAAGCGGCACTCCTGGCTTTGAATGAAGTCTGCATATCATCCAAAGATGGCATCATTACCGACGATATTGAAGAAACGATAAATAATCTCGCCGAATTGGTATTCGGCGGCATGAGCGAGACCGATCTGACCATCCTGCAGATCATGATGAAAAAAACAGAAATGAGGACTTGAATGGACCGGGAAACAAGAAATGCAATGAAGATCGCATTGGACCTGGACTTGCCGCCGGAGCCGATATTTGTGCCGGGGATCCGCCGCGCGCCGAACCGTGGACTGAACCTGAGCAGGGATGAGATCAGGACAGCGCTCAAAAACGCGCTGCGCTATATCCCCTCGGAACTTCACCGAGATCTCGCTCCGGAGTTTTTGCAGGAACTGCTTAGCACGGGCAGGATATACGGTTACCGTTATCGACCCCAGGGTAGGATCTGGGGAAAGCCGGTGGACGACTATCAGGGGATCCTCCCTGCCCGAGCGATCCAAGTGATGATCGATAACAACCTCGATTTTGATCTCGCACTATATCCCTATGAACTGGTGACCTACGGCGAGACCGGACAGGTCTGCCAGAACTGGATGCAATACCGGCTGATCAGGAAATATCTGGAGAATATGAAAGCGGATCAGACGCTGGTTATGGCATCCGGGCATCCGGTGGGGCTCTTTCCCTCCCGGGAGGATGCACCCCGAGTGATCTCCACCAATGGTTTGGTGATCGGCAGATGGGATAATCCGGAGGAATTCAAGCGTTTGACCGCAATGGGTGTTGCCAATTATGGACAGATGACCGCCGGTGGATGGATGTACATCGGTCCGCAGGGGATCGTGCATGGCACGTATATCACGCTGCTGAATGCCGGTAGGAAGTATCTGGGCATCCCTGAGGACAAGGATCTGGCAGGCGTTCTGTACGTGTCATCAGGACTGGGCGGCATGTCCGGGGCTCAACCCAAAGCGATGGATGTCGCCCGCGGGATCTGCGTTATCGCCGAAGTTGACCGTAGCCGGATCGAGACGCGTCACTCGCAGGGCTGGGTAACGAAAGTGTCATCCGATCTGGATGAGATCTTCCTCTTGGTAAATGAGTGCCGTCAAAGCAAAAGACCCGTTTCCATCGCTTATCATGGCAACGTGGTCGATCTGCTCGAATATATCGACGTCCATGATATCCGCTGTGAACTGGTCTCCGATCAGACCTCCTGCCACGCGGTCTATGAAGGCGGCTACACTCCGGCGGGAATGAGTTTCACCGAGAGCAGGAGATTGATCAGGGATGATCCCGCCCTCTTCAAAGGATTGGTGGATGTATCGCTGCGCAGGCACTACCACGTGATCAGGCGTTTGACCGCCAAGGGCTCGTATTTCTGGGATTATGGCAATAGTTTTATGGCTTCGGTCTTTGATGCCGGAGAAATGTCGATCGCACGCAACGGACAAAATCCCAATGATGGCTTTATCTATCCCTCTTATGTGGAAGACATCATGGGTCCGCTCTGCTTTGATCGCGGCTACGGTCCCTTCCGCTGGATCTGCTTGTCCCGCAAGGATGAAGACCTGAGAAAGACCGATCAGGCGGCAATGGCTCTGATCGGCGGTTTGGAAAGTTCCGCCATGGATCGGGATAATTACCACTGGATCAAAACTGCTGAGGAAAACAAACTGGTCGTGGGAACCAAAGCTCGCATCCTCTATGCGGATGAAATGGGCAGGATCAAGATCGCACTCCAATTCAACGAAATGATCCGTCGGGGTGAGATCGGTCCGGTCATGCTGGGACGTGATCATCACGACGTTTCCGGCACGGATTCTCCTTTACGCGAGACCGCCAATATCACTGACGGCAGCAACGTCATGGCGGAAATGGCTACGCATTGCTTTGCCGGTAATATCGCCAGAGGCATGACCATGGTTGTTCTCTCCAATGGCGGTGGCGTGGGAATAGGCCGCAGTATCAATGGCGGCAATGGCATCGTCTTGGACGGCAGCAAACTGGCAGACCGGATCGTGCGCAGCGGACTGTCCTGGGATGTAATGGGTGGCGTGGCAAGACGCAATTGGGCAGGAAATCCTAATTCTATCGCTACTTCTGTCCAGTGGAACATCGACCATGAGGATCAGGGACACATCACCATCCCCTTTGATACTGAGGATGATCTGGTCGAAAGCATACTTTCGGATAGATTATAAATATGACAGAGGATCTGTATCCGCTGCCATGAGAACAGGAGATTTACTATGAACATTGCCTTTGTTAAATTGATGAAAGCAGAAGGCATCGGGGATGAAGTGATCCGCACCTTCATCGCCTATTATGACAAACTCTGCAAAGGCGATACGGGTAAACTAAGCAGAACCGATATCCAGGTGCCCACCGAGCACAATCTGGTGCGATATGATGATATCAGGCATGAGCGCAGTTCGGAAATACTGAAACGGACGGTGATCATCAAATTGAACGGCGGTCTGGGAACCAGCATGGGGCTCTCCAAAGCCAAATCCCTCCTGCCGGTAAAAGGCAATATGACCTTTCTGGACATCATCGCCCGCCAGATCTTGTTTTTAAGAGCCCAAAGCGGAAATGATTGCGCGCTGCTAATGATGAACAGTTTTACGACGCATGATGACACCGTGCGGCATCTGGGACGCTATCCCGATCTCGATAGGCAGCCCATTCCGATGTATTTCATCCAAAACAAGTTTCCCCGTATCCGCCGGGACGACCTGATGCCATTGGAACATTCCGATAGTTCAAAATTGTGGAATCCGCCAGGACACGGTGATCTCTATACCGCAATCTCATCCACCGGTATATTGGATAAACTGGTCGAAAAGGGCTACCGCTACGCCTTTGTCTCCAATTCCGATAATCTTGGTGCCACGATGGACACATCCATCCCGCTGTATATGGAAAAGAACAACATTCAATTTGTGATGGAGGTATGTGAACGCACCCCTGCCGATAGTAAAGGCGGACATCTCTGCGAAGACCGGCAGGGACATCTGATGCTGCGTGAATTGGCACAATGCCCCAGAGACGAGGAAAGTGAGTTTCAAAACATCGACATTTATAAATACTTCAATACCAATAATCTATGGATCGATCTGAAAGCACTGCAGTGGACTCTGATCTCCCATGAAGGGATCATGCAACTGCCATTGATCGTCAATCCTAAAAACGTTGACGGCACCCCGGTCTTTCAATTGGAAACTGCCATGGGCGCAGCGATAAGCGTCTTTGTCCGATCCAGAGCGCTCGTCGTACCCCGTCAGCGCTTTGCCCCGGTCAAAAAGACCAGCGACCTTCTGGCGTTATGGTCGGATGTTTATGAATTGAATGATCAATACCAGATCGTGCCCAAGCGCAACCTTTCCAAAACACCGGAGATTAAACTCGATGACCGCTACTATCAAAGCGTGGATCAGATGAGGCGGCGCTTTTCTGATGGAATCCCATCCTTGATAAACTGTTCTTCCCTTGAGATCCTGGGTGATGTCTCCTTTGGAGAGAACGTGATAGTTGAGGGTGATGTGGTCATCAAAACCGGCAGCCCCTTACATTTGAAACACCGTCTGATCAACGGTACTATTAGCACCTGAAAAAGGAAACAAGCATGATAAGCAAGTCACAGAAAATCAGATTGGGCGTATTCCTCTTTATCGGTACAATATTGATCCTGATCTTCGCTCTCGCAGTAGCCGGTAATCGCCTGATGCAAAAGCGCGATATCTATTTTATTGAGTTCGAGGACTATTCCGTAACCGGCCTTCAGGTGGGGGGAGCAGTGAACTTTCGGGGAATTCGGGTGGGCAGAGTGGAAGGATTGAGCATCAGCCCCAACGACATGACCAGGATCGTCCTCGAAGTAAGCGTTCAATCCGGAACCCCGATAAAAGAGGATTGCGAAGCAGTCTTGATTAATGTCGGTATAACCGGACTCAAAGCAGTCGAGATTAGGGGTGGAACCAATCTCGCAAAGGATTTGAAACCCGGCTCACGGATCCCTACCGGCGTTTCCATGTTTGACGATATAACCGATAGAGCGGTAGCCATCTCGGTAAAGATCGATGAGATTGCTACCAATATCGCCAATCTGACCAATGAAGAGAACCGGAAGAATATCGCCTCCATCCTGAGCCAGACCTCTCTATTACTTACCAGCGCCAATCAAAATCTCAATAGGACTCTGGATGATATTGGCAAACTCGCCCGCAACGTCGCGACCATGACCGAAAATGCAGACCGAAATCTTACTTCGCTCTCAGAAAACTTGGAGATCAATCTCAGTAAGATCACGGAATCGACCACCAAAGGTATTGATACCATATCCGCATCCGCCACCACCAATATGGACGATCTGTTCACCCAGACAAATACCCAATTGGAACTGATGACCAAATCACTCATATCCGAATTCAATGCGATCAGTGGATCTCTGAACAGGAGCATCAACGACATCAGTGCGCAAACCACTGCCATGCTTAATGAGACCCGTCATCATTTGGGAAATATCGGTTTGCACGCTGACCAGATGATCCTTAATACCTCCACACAGATAAACGATATTGCAGTCAACCTCAACCGTTCGATCAACCGAATCAACCAATTGATCGAATCACCGGCATTCGATTCGCTTATGGTAAATGCCAATACCCTGGCGGAACAATTGACAAAGGCAAATCTGGCTGATCTCGTAACGGAACTCACCCATGCCGTTCAACGCAGCAAAAATCTGATCGCCAATCTCGACCGGACTTTGCTGCGCAGTCGTTCAAATATAACCGAAACCCTTGAATCCATCCGGGAGACAGCAGAACACCTGAGTGATTTTTCCAGGCAGATCGCTGAGAATCCCGCGATCCTAATTCGGGGCAACTGAGGTAAACAATATGAGAACCATACTAAAATTGTTCCCGGGTTTCGTTGCCCTGCTGGCAGCAATCATTTTGACTGGTTGTTTCGGCACCAGCCAGAGAATTCCCACCCGCTATTACGTCCTTGATTACTATGCGTCAACCGAGAATCCTAAATTGGTCCGAAGGGAACCCTCACCCCGAACGCTGGAGATCGTCGGTGCCACCATTTCACGCACCTACAGCCGCAATCAGATCGTGGTCAGGGAGCACTTTTCACAAGTCACATACCTCCCCAATGACATGTGGGCAAATCGTCTCGATGATGCCATACCAAATCTGGTAATGCAACGTTTTCGCGCTTACAACATCTTCCGCCGCGTAGATAGGGATCTCGGTGAAGTGACCCCGGATTATTATCTGGAAACGCAGATCAATAACATAGAAATGGTCGGGGGAGAAAAACCCCAAGCATATCTGAATCTCGAGTATAACTTGAGAAATGCCAAGACTCAACAAGTAGTTTTGAGCCATCGTAATGATCAATTGAAGAACCTCAAGGACGATTCCATCATTTATCTGGTTCAAACCCTAAACGATATGTTGATGTATCAAACTGATCTGTTCGCTGCAAAATGCATTGACTTTCTGATCGGCAGGAGACCTGATGACAAGGTTTCGGCAATTGCCCAAAAAGTGCCCCACCGTTCGACTCTGCAATTGCTCGAACCAGTCGAAGGCGAGGAATTATCCGGGGAACTACTGATCAATCTGATCACCACCACCGATTTTGAAATGCAGTATTCGGTATTTTGCAATGAGGTCGATTTTAGTGAATTCAAGGAAACCGGACAAATAGGGATCCCGCTCAAACTACCTCCAGGTAGTTACTGTGCCTTTTTGGGCGATACTGAAGATGTGGTGGTGGAAAATATTATCATAGAGCCAAATCGCAGAACCGTGTTAGATCCACAGTGGAGCGAACTGGTGATCATCATTATGGATGAGAGCCACAATCGGGTTCGTATGAATTATGACCTGTATCGCCGCAAACCGGGAGATTATTACTTCTCCAATTTCAGTCAGGGTTTTTCCATTGGTGAGGATGATATCAACGAACCGGACAAGGTATGGATCCTTCCCGAAGGTAACTATATGATCCGTTTACAGGGTGGGTCGTGGAGCGATTTGCGCGATTTTACGACAGTTCGCACCATCGAAGGGGAATCGCAATTTCTCACCATTGTTGTCAATCCCCAGGGAGAACGGACAATCCTGATCGGAGCAGGAGTTCTTGGAGACGCTCTGCATGCCCGGGGTATGCGGCGAGTCCATAATGGTGCCATTCATTTCAATCTAAGTATCGCTTCCAACAACAGCGTCGATAAAGACCAACCCACCCGTAGTTTCAGTTTATCCGGTCAGTTTGATAACCGCATCGAAACCAATTTCCACCGTCTGCATTACATAGGTCGCAGCGTCTATGACGTCGGCATGAACCTGACCACGGGTTCCGATTTTCGGATCGATGTCGATGATTATACAATGCGTAATACCATATTATTTCTTCCCTTGGAGAAGTACCAATACCTCAAGACCCTGGGGTTTTATGCGAGAGGCGATGTAACTACTCATCTGTTTGATGAGACCGTATTTTTTGGCGAGAATAAGGATCTGATCCTATATCGGGTAGACGGTGACTCAATCATCTGGAATGATCAAAACCGGCTGCGCACCAAAGTGGCGTTATTTCCTCTTACCCTTCGCGAAGGAACAGGACTCACCTATCGGTTTGTTTTCAGTCCCAATGCCTCCATCGGTATCCGCTCCGGATTGGGATGGAAGCAGGAGTATCACCGCAGAAACTACAGGTATACCGGGACCCAGGACAATTATGACGTTTATAGCGAAAGGGAAGATATCATAACCAGGGGAGTGGAAAGCACTTTGATACTGTCATTGATGAATCTTTTCAAGCGCATCACGGTCAATTCCACCTTTGATGTCCTGTTTCCGATGGAGTCGAAGGATCGTAATGCCAAGGTGGAGAATGAGAACCGGATCAATATCCGTCTTGTGCGTAACGTATCCATCGATCTCAAAGCCAATTTCAAGTATGATCAGGCATTCAAAGAATATCTGATCTTCGATTTCAGTTCCTTTGTCAGATTGTCCTTATTCTATTGATGATGAGTACCGCTGAATTTAAAAATAACACCATCTACTTTTCCGGCTCATTGGTCTTTGAGACGATCGAAGATCTAAGTCGGCAGGTGAACAGGATAATGAACCACCACAAGCCGGTGATGCTTGATATCTCAGGAGTGACCTTGATCGATAGCGCTGGTGTTGCTTTTCTGGAAGAAATCCAGGTCATGATGGAAACAGTCAGCGGTATCGTGATGCTCAGCGGTGGATCTCCTGCGGTTCGTGAAATGATAGGAACTTATTCCTCCCACAAGTTAAAACCCATACCAGCTCCCGAACGCATTGAATTTTTTGAAGGCATCGGCGCCAGTTTTATCAACTCCATGAAGAATTTGGCAAGACGTATCAATCTTGCGTCCGATATTTTCTTCTGGTCTGCCTACGGACTGGTGAACCGGAAATGCCAGCGCCGGGGAGCCACAGTTCAGCAAGCAATTCTATTAGGTGTCCAAGCATTGCCGATCGTTTTTCTTTTGTCTTTTATCATTGGTTTTATCCTGTCCCTCCAATCGGCAATCCAGTTACGCAATTTTGGCGGCAACGTCTTTCTTGCGGATCTGCTCTCGATCACCATGGTGCGCGAGATGGGACCCTTGATCACAGCAGTTATTGTGGCCGGCAGAAGCGGATCCGCCATCGCTTCCGAGATCGCTACCATGCAGGTAAGCGAAGAACTCGACGCTCTGAAGATAATGGCGCTCAATCCCATCAGATTTATAGTTGTACCGAAGTTTCACGCCATTACTTACATCATGCCGATCCTGGTCACCTTTTCAATTTTGATCGGAATTGTCGGTGGTTTATTGGTCGCAATCACCTATCTCGATGTCAGTTTACACACCTTCGTCACCCGCACGATCCAGATCTTGACCGTAAAAGATATCGTGATCAGTTTGGTCAAGAGCACGGTCTTTGCCTGGGTGATTGTGATCATTGGCAGTTATTACGGATTCACCGTCAAAGGCGGTGCCGAAGGCGTGGGAAAGGCAACCACTGCCTCTGTCGTCTCGTCCATATTTGCGGTGATAATTTTTGATGCCGTGTTTAGTTTGCTTTATATATGAACATCCACCGGGAACCGATCATCAGCGTACGCAACCTGACCGCCAAATATGACGACAAGGTGATCCTTGACGATGTCTCGGTGGATATCTATCCTAATGAGATCACCGTTATCCTCGGAGGAAGCGGTTGTGGCAAGACGACCCTGCTCAAGAATATCCTTCGCCTCTATCAGCCCGCATCCGGATCCGTCAAGTTCTGGGGCAATGAAGTTACCGACCTCGACCAGGAAAGGTTTGATCTCATCCTGAGGCAAGTGGGGATGCTTTTCCAAAATGGCGCGCTACTCAATTCGGTAACCGTTTTTGACAATATCTCCATCCCCTTGGAACTACACACCAATCTCAGCCCCGGCCTGATCAAGAGGATCATCCGGGTAAAACTGGAACTCGTCAATCTGGGTCATGCATTGTATATGTTGCCCAATGAACTCTCGGGCGGGATGCGTAAACGGGCAGCGCTGGCCAGAGCATTAGCGCTCGACCCCAAGATCCTCTTTTGTGATGAACCCTCATCTGGTCTTGATCCGCTGACCAGCGCCTCATTGGACGAATTGATCCTGGATCTGAAAAAACAACTCAAAATGACCATCGTCGTCGTAACCCACGAACTCGCTTCCATCCATCGTATAGCCGACCGGATCATCTTTCTCGAAGGGGGCAGTTTGCTCTTTGCCGGAACTTTGGATGAAGCCCAGAACGCTCTGATCCCCCAGATCGACCGGTTCTTTGAGGTCGGCAAGTTCTAGATCGTGGGTTAGTTGCTTTTGATCGCACCGACCGGACAGCCCTTGAAACCCACTGGCTTGCCATCCACGCAGATATAACACTCAATACACTTTTCCGGATCTATCACAGCTTTTCGCCGGACAAATGAGATCGCTCCCATTGGGCATTGATTGACGCACAAACGACAACTGATACACTGGGAGGGGATCACCCTCAATCCACCCGTGACCGGCACTACCGCTTGTCCCTGCTCATCACGTAAGACCCTGGTCGTATCATTGACCGTAAATTTATACACCAGTATCGCCTGGGACCTGATCTCTCCTTCGATCTCCACCTGGTCATCGGTACGGATTGCCAAACCCAATGAATCCAGGGCCCTGCTGGGTAACAGCAACAACTGATACGACTCTTGCTCGCTGCTTAGGAACACCCGTTGTCCGAACAGGTTTATCCTTCCGTTTATAATGACCATTTGCCGTTCCGGCGATTCTGTTACTTCGGCGTTCACTACCACCGCCGCTATCCATAAAGCACATAGGACGATCAATAAGGTGTATCTCCTCATCATTTCTACCTTTCAAAGACGCCGGCGGAACTATCCGACCCGCCGACCTATTATATTTTGAAGACCGTTGAATAATCAGCAACACCGGATTTATCCGGTTGTTGTACCGGATTTATCCGGCACCCAGCACGTTTGCCCAGATGTCATAAACAAATGTCATACAAGTATATAGATTTTACCATGCACCGACTGAAGTCAGTGCAACGACCGGCTAAAGCCGGTGATACACCTATGTGCAACGGTCTTTTTTGTTTTGTCCGGTTTACAGATAGGGTATATGCCCCTTCCCCACTCCACGGACGCTACATCCGAGATGGAGATATTCCCTGATCCTGTCATCAGCCAGGAAATTGGAGCAATCCACGATCAGCGGCTTCTTGCCGGTATTTGCGACGATGAATTGTGGCATAAGTTCTTTGTACTCGTCATGGCCAACGGCAAAGATCACAACATCGGCTTCCGGCAAGACATCGTCCCATGAATTATATACTTTTACTTCTTCCATTTCCCCCCAGTATTCCACGTAAGGATCATGCACCTTGACCATAGCAAAATCCTTATGCAAAAACTCCACAAGCGTTTTGGATGGAGAGTGGCGCGTATCTCCCAGGTTTTCCAGATAGGATACGCCCAAAACGGCAACCTTCACATTACGCAGGACAGGGATCTCCTCTTTGATCAGGTCGATCGTATGCAACGGCATCGTGTCATTGATATTGACTGCATTGATCGCAATATCCAGCGCATCATCGATCTCAAACAGGGTCTTCATCGCCCAATTTGCCAGTACCGGATCCTTGGTCAGGCAATAACCGCCGACCCCCAAACTTGGTCGTAAAAGGTTGTCATGCGTGCCCTTGCGCTTTCTTACCGCTTCCCTCACCTTGAAGAAATCCACTCCGATCTTTTCGGCAAAGCGTGCCCATTCCAACGTCAGGGCGATATTTGCCGCCCGGTATGAATTCTCCATCACTTTTGCCAATTCGGAGGCATTGGTATTCTCCAATTCGGTCAGAGGATAGTTCTTTACGTCGAGGACTTTGCTCAGGAACTCACGACAGAGGTCTTTGCTCTTATTATTCACGCCGCTATATACTCTCCAAAAGTCACGGATCGATGCCACATACTTGCTGCCGGGCATCACGCGTTCGTATGAGTGGGCGATCAGGGGCGGATGCTCGATGATATCGATCCCGCGCTTGATAAACTCATCCTCGATGATTGGTTTGACCACTTTCTCGCAAGTTCCGGGAGGAACGGTCGTTTCCACCAGGATCATGCATTCGGGGCGGATGTGTTTGCCCAGTGTCCTGATCCCTTCCCGGAAGGCAAGCAGGTCGCAAAAGCCCTTTTCCGCTTCGCCAAAGGCAGGTTTGGTGGCATCCAACTGGATATCCACCACCACGATATCGACCAATTCATATACACGATCTTCAGCCGTGGCGCGGAAATTCTGACGTTCCACTATGCAGCGATGGAAGATCTCAGGCACTTCCGGATCGGAAGAACTGACCGGGGCTTTGCCGGTATTGATGACGGGAACTTTCCAGTAGGAGCGTTTGGAGGCACGTTGATGCCCATGAACATAATAATAGGGCTCGCCATACTCATCCGTGGCATCAGCTACCACTGCCGCCATCACGCAGCCCACAAAACCCAAGCCTTGCACACCGACGATCTTTCTGCCCTTAGCACGTTGATGAGCAGTGATCTCTTGCAACAGCTCAAATTCTTTCTCGCTTTCTTCTGCTGTCGGCAGTTTATATTCACCGCCGTCTGGCGCGATAGATACATTTAACATATCTAATCCTTTATCGGTTGTTTAGTGCGAAGACCAATCTTTTCCGGTTGACATAATGTCAATTCAAATCTCATCCGATATAGGACAGAATCCGGTTCGCTTTCTCGATAAATCTCTTTAGTTCAATGCCCGTGAATGGCTTTTGCTCCAGTAGGGACAGGTCATGGATATAGCCACACAGCGTCTTTACCTCTTCCGTCTTGCCTTCTGCACTGAGCCGGAGCAGTTTCTGGACTATCGGGTTTTCCTGATTGACGATCAGCGTGTGATGCTTCAGCATATCCATCCCTTCGCGCCGCATCATCATATCCATATCATGCCAGCGCCGCATATGCTCATTGAATACGATCATGGATGGGATCTCGGCGGACTTCAAACTCTTCACCTCGATCTTGAGTTCGGTATAGACATTGTCAAATAATGCCTTAAATGCCTCTTCGCCGATCTCTGCGCGCACCGTGGACGGAAGATCATAGGGTTTGACGATCGTGCGCTCCTCTTCCTGGATCAGATAGGGCGTCAGAGCCGTAGCCGCTTGGGGATACCGCTTGATGAATCCGGCATAACTATCTTTTCCGAAGGATGCCTCCACTTTCTGAGCCAAACCGCGATAAAAGATCTCCCGGATCTTTTCCGAATCACGCTGGTTGTCCAGATCGATGTTATCCGCTTTGTCCTTGTTGATCAGCAGATCGTTCAATTCGGAATCCACCCGGATAAATTCGATATTTTCCCCCGCACTTTCCAGTTTCTGATACAGATGCGTGTCCAGCGGTGTGGATTGATAAATGATCTCCAAGCCCTGCTCTTTCATCAGATTGAGATAACTCACCTGCGTATCCTCGCTGGCGCTATACCAGATCTTGGTCTTTTTGTCCTCGTTCTGATTACGTGCCTTGTATTCTTCCAGGGTCACATAATCGCCGCTGGCGGTCTTGAAGATGATGATATCCTTCAGGGCATTGAAGAATTCTTCATCTTTGAGCAGGCCATATTTGATAAAGGTCTGGATATCTTCCCAATACTGTTCAAATTGATTGCGGTCTTCCTTGAAGGTATCGTTGAAGTGATCGGCGACTTTCTTTACGACATACTGTGTGATCTTTCTGACCTGGCGGTCGGTCTGCAGGAAACTGCGGGACACATTGAGCGGGATATCCGGGATATCGATACCGCCTTTGAGCAAAAGCAAAAATTCCGGGATCAGATCTTCCAGGTTGTCTGCCACAAAGACGTTGTTGCAGAATAATTTCACCTCACCCTTAAAGAAATCCGGTTCGTTGCGTAATTTGGGAAAATACAGGATGCCTTTCAGATTAAATGGATAATCCACATTCAGATGGATCCAGAACACCGGATCTTGCCAATCGTGGAACAACTGCTTGTAAAACTCGATATATTCTTCTTTCTTGATCTCGCTGGGTTTGCGGTTCCACAGCGCTTCCTTTTGATTGATCGCCTTCCCCTCAAATTCTATCGGATAGGGGATAAAATTGCAATAACGTTGCAGGATCTCACGGATCTTGTGCGTCTCAGTGTATTCTTTGGAATCCTCATTAAAATGGACGATGATCGTCGTCCCGATCTCTTTCCGCTTACCCAGACTCATCGCATATTCAGTCGAGCCGTCACATTCCCAAAACGCTGGTTCCGAGTCCGGCTCATAAGACAGCGAATCGATCGTCACCTTCTCCGCCACCATGAAGGATGAATAAAATCCCAGCCCAAAATGACCAATGATATTGGTCTGGACGTCCTTGAACCTGTTGATGAAATCCTCGGCACCCGAAAAAGCGATCTGATTGATATACTTCTTGATCTCGTCTGCCGTCATACCGATCCCGCTGTCGATCACCTTCAATTGCCTCTTCTTGGCATCCAGTTCCACCTTGATCCTCATCTGACTCTCGTCATAACCGTCATCCGCATAACGGCGTTTATTGATCGCATCCACCGCATTCGAGATCAATTCCCGCAGGAAAATGTCGTGCTGCGAATACAGCCATTTCTTAATGATCGGGAAAATATTCTCGGTATGGATAGCCAAACTTCCCGTTTCCATCTTCTTGTCTTTCTTCTTGTCCGCCATGCTTTATCTCCTCATGAACTGATTTATCTTCCAATCCAAACATAACCAAGCCATGCAATTTGTCAAGGAGATTTTAGCAATCCCGCCATTGGACTGCTAAATAACTTTCCTCTCTTCCGCTTGCTTGCTACGCTTAATCAGGACTTAATCCACCCATAATCAAGCGTTAAGTTACCGCTTGATTAAGGTGGGATAACCATGTGACTAAGGCCGGCAAACAGGAGCGGGATCAGGACGATGAAGGCGATCCGGAGGTTCATTGGAGATGCCTTGCCGCGCAAGGGACCCATCTGATCAGGACTATCGTCCATTTCTTGCTTGACAGGTCGGGCGTTAAGAAATCATAGTGCCGTTCAGCAAACAATTACCATAATAAGGATTGATCAATATGACGCACAAATGGATTTTAATTATGCTCGCCCTTGTCACGCTGACGGGCGGGTTGGCATCACAGAGCATGGAAGATTATCTGATGGTACCGCTTCCGACCGATCCGAGTTTGAAGATCGGCTCTCTACCCAATGGCTTTACTTACATTATCCGAGCCAATCCGCAACCGGCAAAGCGGGCGGAACTGAGACTGTTTGTCCATATCGGATCGGTGGATGAGGACGATGACCAACTGGGCTTGGCACATTTTACGGAGCACATGGTATTCAAGGGTACAAAGAGTTTTAGCAAGCAGCATATCATCCAATATCTCAATTCGATCGGGATGGGCTTTGGCGGCGGCTTGAATGCCATGACCTCGCGCGAATTCACGCTTTTTACATTATCTGCTCCCACCGATCAGCCGGAAGCGCTGGACAAGGCATTCCACATCCTCTCGGAGATGGGCATGGCAGCCACCTTTGAAGAAAAGGAATTGGAGGAGGAGCGCGGAGTTGTCATTGAGGAATGGCGTATGTATCAAGGCGCATCAGAAAGGATCCAGGATCAATTGCAGAACCTGATCTTTGCCGGATCACGCTATGCCCAGCGCACACCGATCGGCACTTATGAGGTCTTGAATACCTTTACCAGAGACCAGATCCTCCGGTTTTACCGGGATTGGTATCGCCCCGATCTGCAGACCTTGCTGGTAGTCGGCGATTTTGATCCGGAAGCGGTTGAACGGACCATAATCAAATACTTCGGCGCCTATCCCAGCGTGGACAATCCCCGTCCCAAGGTGATGTATCCGGTTCCATCGCATGATGAACCCGCCGCCATTGTCGCCATTGACGATGAAATGTCCTATACCTCGGTCAATCTGATCTGGAAGCATGAACCCCTGCCGGTAAATACACTTGGCGCCTATATGCAAAAGATTCTCATCAATCAGGGAATAAGCATGATGAACGCCAGATTGCAGGAATTGACCCGCAGCGCGAATCCGCCTTTCTCCTATGCCTATGCGTCCCATTTTCCGCTTACGCTTACCAAATCGTCGGTCGCTCTGGGTGCTTACTGTCCCGAAGATAAGGTTATGGATGCCACGCAAGCCCTGCTCACGGAAGTGGAACGCATCAAACAACACGGCTTTAGTAACGGTGAATTGGGCAGATCGATTATGAGCACCAAGACCCAATTGGAGAGAGAAGTGGCCGACAAGGACAAGCAACTGTCCTCCCGCCTTACCTGGACATATTTGATACCGATAATCTATGGCGATGCATTGCTCGGTCCGGAACAGCAGCAGCAATTCTTTGAGATGTTCTCGCCTTTTATCACCGTCGAGGATATCAACGATATCTTTGCCTCGCTCTTTACCGAAGAAAACTTCAATATCACCGTCATCGGACCTGCCAAAGAAAGACTCACGTATCCCGGCAACGAAGAACTGATCGCCCAACGAGCGCTGATTCAGTCCCTGCCGTTAGCCGCTTATGAAGATAGAACGCTGCAAGAACCGCTGTTGGAGAACATCCCCAGTCCCGGCAGGATCGTCAAACAACGGACTCTGAAGGATTCCGGCATCAAGCATTGGCAATTGTCCAATGGGGTCAATGTCTATGCTTTGAAGACCGAACTCAAGAACAATGAAGTGCTCTTCAGCGCTTTCAGCCCCGGTGGCTATTCCGTGCTCCCTGCCAATGATGTGATCGCAGCCCGTAACGTTGGCGATATCATTATTCAATCCGGTTTTGGCGACTTTGACAAGACCACCCTGGACAAGCAATTGGCTGGTCATATCGTCCGGATCAGTGCCGATATCGAACTCTACCGCGAAAACCTCAGCGGCAATTTCGTTCCCAAAGATATGGAACTGGCATTCCAGATGATCTACCAGTATATGCGCAATCCCCGCCGCTGTGATGATAGTTTTACCTCTTATATCAGCAAACAGCGCACCTTCCTGCAAAACTCGCGGCTCGATCCGCAATCGCTGTTTTCCGATTCGCTGGAAGTGATTTCTTCCGGCGGGAACCCCTATACCCGGCCAAGTAACGTGGAAGAATTGAACCAGATCACACATGATCAGGTGATGCGCATCTTCCATGACCGTTTTGGCGATTTCTCCGATTTTACCTTCGTCTTCGTCGGCAATTTTGATGAGCAGTTACTACGGGAGTACAGCCGGATCTATCTGGCAAGTCTGCCTGCGGTGAAACGGAAGGAAAGTTTTCGGGACGTCAGGATCACACCGCCCAAAGGACAGGTCGAACGGATACTGCGACTGGGACGCGATGAGAAGTGTATTGCGGTTATGATGAATTTTGGCAAGGCGAAGTTCTCGCCGCAGACCCGGATTGATCTCCAGGCAATGGATATGCTGATGTCTGAAAAACTCAGGGTGAATATCCGGGAGACCCGCAGCGGCGTCTATATGGCTTATGCCCTATCAAACATCAGCAAACACCCCAAAGCGAGATATGCTCTATATACTGTCCTTGCCTGCGCTCCCGACCGGTATGAAGAATTGATCGAAGCAACCCTTGCCACCATGGATAGCGTCAGAGCCGGCATCTTGTCTGATGCCGACATCCACTACGTGCGTTCCACACTGCTCAAGAATCTGGAATCACAAGAGGCGGGAAACTCGTATTATCTGGAAGAGATCAGAGAAAACCTATGGAATGATCTATCCGCCGACGATTATCTGAAAACCCGCCAAAGAATAGATAAGATCACGCGTCCGAGCATGATCAAAACAGCCCGTAAGTTTATGACCCACCACAAAGACCTGATCAAGGTAATCAGTTTACCCCTGCCGAAAACAAGATAATTATCCGGCTACTGATAGTGACCTACCGGAAACCGGAAGATAATTGATGGTGGAACAACCCGATTGCGCAGGCACTCAGATACCACCGGTTTTTCCCGGTGCTCTTGAGCAGGGAATGATCAATTACTGCTCAGATATTGGATAATGGGATCCGATCAGGCGCCGATCCGGCCGGCAAGCAGTTTTGCCGCGGCGATCAGGTTGCTTTCTTTATTTGTCCCATGACCACAGGCAACGATGCCGGGTTTGATCACCGCTCCCTTTTCCAGAGCGCTTCTATTGAGTTGTTTGAGCGATCGGTCGCCGCCCAGCCATTTGTAGCGGAAACCCATAGTCGTGAACGGAATAAAGGTCTTTCCCCTGAGCGGGGGGAACTGCATGATGCATTTTTGGATCACCGGAGAAATGGAGAACGCCCAAACCGGACCGCCAGCCAGAATCACATCATATGCACCAATATCGGGCTGATTGGTGATCTCAAAGGCAAACCGATTGCCTGGCTGCCATCCCTCTACCGGTTTTTGGGTCTGCAAATCCACCAGATCGACCGAGTGTCCCTCGCTTTGCAGGATGTCTGCTGCCAGATTTGCCATTTTACGGGTGTTGCCCGTTTTGGAATGGGTGATGATGCATATCTTCATAGGGTACTCCTGATTTGAGAATTTATATGTGCTAATCGTTGCATAAGCGAAGTTTGTCTGTTCTACCGGCGAAGCTGGGTCTCAATCCCCTCAAACGGGTCAAGGTCATTCCAATTGTAGACTCAAGATACGGCGGTAAGGATCTGGCTCAAGATATGGAGAGTCCTCTTTTCGGGAATGGGACCGGTGCGCGTGATCAGTTCCTTGAGAGTATTGCCGGCGATATATTCCATCACGATCAGCAGTTTGCCCTCAAATTCCATCATAGTATGAAGATTTACGATATGCGGATGAACCAGTTGCGCCTGGATCCGCGCCTCCTGCTTGAACCGCTGAACCAAGCCATCATTATTGGATAAAGCGGGATTGAGCACCTTGATCGCCACCAACCTGCCAATCATGAAATCTTCGCATTTATAGACCTCGCCCATACCGCCTTTGCCGATCAAGGACAAGACCTTGTAGTGCTGAATCATGGCCCCCGGGGAAAACATACGTCGCTCCTTCTCAGATCCTTTGGTTCGCAATCTGGTGGTAATGACAAATTTGTCAAGCGAAATCTTTACCAGCGGGGCTGGAGAACTATAAAGATAGTCCTGTCCTGGGGAGTGATCATCCGCCGATTGGTGGTAAAGCCCGATCTCTCCGCCCGAATCTCGATCCTGTCCACATAAGGATTCCATAGGGCTGTATATTCCAAGGGCGACATCCCAATGTATTGCTCATTGGCATAAAGCGCCGTGCCGGGAGGATCGGTGGAGATGACAACGGTCGTCTTGTAGGTATATTGCGGCGGCTGAGGATAAACCGGAAACGGCGGATAATAGTAATAGATCGGTTCCAGGAAAAAGCGGAAGACCTGGGGACGCTTTTTGGCATAATCCTCCCACTTTTCGTTGAACGGCACAAAGATCTGCTGGATCATCGGATGATATCCCGCCTTGCGGATCAACAGATGGAACCACCTGCCCGGCTGATAGCCATACCAGCCAGTGAACTGATCCATCTTGACCGTAAAGATGGCCGTAGGCGTAGTCCCTACATATTCATTGGTTCCCACCACCGTCACCACCGCTCCTTCCGGCACCGTTACTATCTGAAATGCCGCACACCTGAAGGTAGTGGCATAAACCGGCAAAATGACCATTGCCATGATCATCGCCCCCAAAATTGTCCTGGCTCGCATTGATTCCTCCCCTTGATCGTTTTGACCGGATCGATCGTCCAGATCATCAGTGTCTTCCATAATATACTCATCAAAACCTGAAAACCCGTTTTTTTTTCTTTAACGAAGCCACTATCGAAAGAACAGCATTTGACATGCCAATTCCTGATAAATCGCAATCCTCTGCCCCGCTGAAAGATATCGCTATGGCTTGAGGGTGCGCCGGGGTGGATTTTGCCATCACCGGATTCGGGTATGCCCTGAAATACCACATGTGATTGTAGCGTAACCTCCTATTCTGTGCATAGACGACTGCTTGTCAGTAGTACATGCATATCTGGAGCAAGAGCCCGGTTTTGCCAGTGGGGTATCAGGTCGCTGATGGAAAGCGACCCTACGATCTTGCCTTATTCAGATTGAATGATCTTAAATACCGTTGAATAAGTCGGAGAGTGGACTTAAATATTGTCCTCCTTGCTTGATAACCTTAGTATAACCTTAGTATAACCTTACGACCGTAAGGTTATACTAAGGTTATGAAGCAGGGAGAACTCAGGAGAAAGCACTAATCCGCTTGAATCTAAACCTTCTTGAGTCTGTTAGATAACACAGAGCGGTTAACGC
>CAYZZE010000031.1:0-20271 GCA_964482845.1 uncultured Candidatus Cloacimonadota bacterium | reverse complement strand
ATATAATCAACGCATCTAATTTGTCAAGATTTATTTATCTATACTTTTTGTCCACATGCATGTGCAACAGTCTTACAGATATGATGAATCTGTATCTAAAGCAAATGAGTCTTGCATACGCGGGTGAAGAGATTGCCATAATCATGGATCAGGCTGGATGGCATAAATCAAAGGATCTTGTTGTGCCTGAAAATATCGACATCATATACCTGCCGCCCTACTCACCAGAGTTAAACCCAATTGAACGACTGTGGAAGCACTTGAAAACAAACTATATCCATAATCGTGTCTTTGAGTCACTCAAGCAAATGATGGCGCTTATGGTAGATGTATTTGCAGAATTGAAAACCGATATGCTTTCCTCTTTGTGTCATTGCTGTTATCTATGTTTATGACATTACAATATAAACACTGTATTACTGAATCATTCAATTGTCTTTTATGTTGTAAGGTGATCCGGATCCAATAAAGTAAAATTATGCAACAGATCGAGAGTGACTATATCGTCGTAATATTGATCAAAATGTTCAAGATGGTGAGAATCAGAGCCGATCGATATGAGTTTTCCACCGCGCTGAGCATAAATCTGCACATAATCGAGTTCCGGTGCTGGCTGGTTGTAGGGTTTGCGCATGGACGAGAGATTTACTTCCAGAGCAATATTACGTTCGATCATCGTATCGAAGATAGCATTGATCACGTCGGTGCAATGAGATTCATCGGGAGGGGAAAGATAATACCTTTTGAATACGCCAAGATGAGCCAATATGTGGATATCGCATTCAGAAACCAAGCACAGATTCTGTTCATAATAATCCCTGATCTGGCTTGGGGAAAGTGGTGGATCAAGTGGGATCGACACATTGGTGCGGTCGGTGAGAAAATGGACTGAACCAATGATCAACTCGAAGGGTTGGATCTGGAGTATATTGGCAGCGTATTCTTTTATCCTATGGTAATCTCCGACTTCGATTCCACAGACAATTCTGAGATCGGGATTCATAATTTGCAATTGGGTAATGTGTTGCTTGTAACGATTGAGGTTAGGAATCCCGCAAACACCGGCTTCCCAAGGCAGAAGATCCAAGTGTTCGGTAAATGCCAGCGCTTTATAGCCAAGATCACGGGCTAACCGGATCAAATCTATTGCCTTGATGGAACTGTCAATACTATACTCAGCATGAATATGATAGTCAATTTTGCTCATAAGCAGCCATCAGGGCAGCACCCAAAGCACCGGTCATTTCGGGATCAGGGGGACGAATGACAGTGGTATGCAACTCATGGGCAAGACATAGTGCCAGGTCAGTGTTTCTGGCAACGCCACCGGTAAAAATGATCGGAGCCATGACATCGACCGCAGCCATTTGAGCCGTAATTCTCCTGGCAATCGAGGAATGAACGGCATGGGCGATATTGGTGGCTTTTTCGCCGGCCGCTATCAAACCGATGATCTCGGATTCTGCAAACACGACGCAAGTCGATGACAGGGACAAATCGACGTCATTGGAAGCCGCCAGTCCTGACAGGTCATCGCATGAACAATTAAGCCGGATCGCAGTCATTTCGAGGAATCTTCCCGTGCCGGCGGCACACTTGTCGTTCATAACAAAATCTGTGATCCTACCGAATTGATCCAGTTCGATTATTTTGGCATCCTGACCACCGATATCGATGATAGTCCTGCAATCCGGATGATAATATCTCACCCCGTGGGCATGAGCGGAGATCTCGGTGACCGACTTGTCCGCATTCATGCAAAGGTGTCTGCCATAGCCGGTAACATACAAGGAACCAATGTCAGAAGGATTGATTTTCTCATGATGCAATAGCGAAGAGAGTAAGGTATCTACCGTATCCAGAGGATCGATTCCGGTCGGGAGATATCTACTGGACACTATTTTATGCTTTTCAGGAGACCAGATCACCAGTTTGGTATTGCGTGAACCTATGTCCAATCCAGCAATGTATATCATGTTAGTGTAACACGTGCAAGAATCGATTATCTGAATTGAGCCATTTTCGGGCGGTTGATCTGATCAAGTCAAGATCAATTTCCCGGATGCGTGATTCCAGGTCAAAGTAATAATCCGGTTCATAGCCAATGGCGTGTAGCATAGCGATAGTGGAGGCTTGCCACCCAACGCTCTCCTCTTCCAAACGCTTCATCCCGATCAGGTAGTTTTGGGCAGTAACAAGTTCATCGGCACTTATCCCGTTTTCACATACTTCATCCAGTATTTCGTGCATGGTTCGGCAAGTCGCCATCCAATCATCAGAATCACAATAAGCATAAGCAGTCCAAAAACCAGCATGCTGGCATGCATGAAACTCCAATCCACACTGGTAGGCATAACCATATTGCTCCCGTAAAACCATATAAAACCGTGAATTCAATTCACCACCCAAGACCTGTGCGAGCAAATGAAAGGAAGTGTTGTGCCGCCTATCTGATGCAGCACAACCAAATCCTCCCAAATGGATATAGGACTGAGGAGATTGAATCGACTTTATCCTGCGTTTTTGGTGGCTGATCTGAAAAACAGGTCTGTTTACAATGGGTTTACCCACAGGTTTAGTAACATCAAAATACTTCTGGCAAAGGGCAGAAACTTGCTCGGGGTCAAATGATCCAGCCAGGCATAGACAAAAGTTGCCGGGGGTATAATGATCATAATGCCAATTAGTTACATCTTTATGGGTGATCTTGCTGATATCAGATATTGAGCCACTGGCTCGGTGTAGATTAGTTCTACTTCCACAAAGCATTCGGAACCACAGATTAAAGGCATGGGCTCCAGGATAATCTGATTCCCGCCTTATACTATCCATGACGTTACGTTTTATGAGGGCGATGTAGTTAGGATTGAACGCGGGACGGTAAAACAGCTCCGCGACGAGAGCAAGAGTATGTTCAATATTGACATTAAGGCATTTTGCTCTGAGTAAGGTGTAGTCCGTTTGATGACTTATACGGATCTTACAACCGATTTCCCGAGAGTAGGATCTGATCTTGTGATAATCAAGGTGTTTTGATCCATAGAGCAGAGCGGTCGAGGTCAAAAAGTTCAAGCCACGCTTGTCTAGAGGGTCGCTTAACTGTGACAGAGACGAGGCAAGAGCGATACCTATGCTCTTGCCAAGATCTTTTCTGTGCAGGATGACTCTCAAGCCATTGGCCAAATTGAAATGATATTGATCGGGGTGAAATTCAATCAGATTATTGCGTTTGCCAATAGGAGGCGGTATTGCCATCAAAGTTTGTTGAATCTCGATCATAGGGTGTTTGTCTTTAGCAGTTGGGGACAGAGTATGGTCAGGAACAATGGAGAAAAAATCGCTACTTTGAAGAATGGGTGATTCAGTATTGGATTGAGTATAGACCTGAATGAAGTCCGGATGCCAGTATTGGGAAATGGTTTCTTCAACTCCACTGACTTTTGTATTACGGATCCTTTCACCATACTCATACAAACGGCTATAACCACCCAGAAATTCCTCTTCAGCCAGAGCACTTGCCAGATGATCCGTAGAATCGTAGATGTATTGCCAAGAATAGAACAAGTCCTTGATAGCCAGATCAAACTCATTCAGATCGGTAGGCAAATGACGCATTTTATTCAGTTCTTCAAAAAATACTTCGACAATCGTCTGTGATTTGCTGATATCAATGGGGAAGAGGAGTATGACCATGAATCCGGTCATCAGACCGCTGATGGAATGTGCTTTGATGAAAGAGCATAGTTTCTCTTTTTCCACCATGCGCCGGTAAAGAATACTGCCATTTCCCAAGCAGAACATTTGGGTTGCGATCGCCAATTCATCACTCCGGGGATGGATTTCGCTCAACTCCGGTAAAACTACTGCGATTAAGGGTTTGCCGGAGTTGGTTTGGCGATGATGGATATGAAAAGCGCTTTTGAATGGTTGCAGAACTAATGGTTGATCAATTAGCCTGTATGTGTCAGGACGCGTCCAAGCTGAAAAATGCCGGCTGGTCTTATGGTGCAGTTCTTCATCGTCGTAATCGCCGGTGATTACCAAGAACGAATTGTTTGGTACGTAATAAGTACGATAAAAGCGAATCAGATCCTGATGAGTGGCAGCCCGAATCGAAGAGGTGGTCCCCAGTATCGGTCTGGACAGAGGATGATCAGGCCAAAAACGCCTCTGGATATACTCAATGAAACTGACTTCGGGATCCGATGCATATTGTTTGATCTCTTCGATTATAATATCTTTCTCGATTGTTACGTCCTCTTCCGTCCATGTGGAACCATAGGCGATCTCGGACAGAACACGCAATCCAGTGTCCAAATATTCAGAAGGCAAAATCACATGATAACAAGTGCAATCAAAGTCGGTATATGCATTAATCGAGCCACCCAGCCGAGGGATCACATCAGATATGCTGTTCGTGGGATAACTGGCTGTGGACTTGAAGGTAAGATGCTCGATAAAATGGGAAAAGCTGCTCTGATCGACAATCGGCACTTGATCAGGATCGGTTCTGCGGTATGACTCACTGACCGATCCGACTTTGACATACAGATGGATACATACAATACATGAAGTATTTGTCTTGCTGGCAATTACCTTGAGCCCATTATCCAGCATGAAAGATGATGCTTGAGGCAAATGGGAGTTGATTCCAGTATCGATCCGAAGTTCAAGCGGATCAATATGATACATTCTTATCGAGTCCTGATATGTCATATAGGATAAAATCCGCGCAGACGCATCATCAATGCAATTGCTGGTAATCACCGGGATTTGTTTGAGAGCCAATCTTGCTTTGCGTCATAGCATAAGCGCTGTGGTTATGAATCGACTCAAAATTCTCCGATTCCACATAGAACCAAGTAATGCGCTCCTCTTTATTGAATTTTAACGTCAAATCCCTCACAATGTCCTCGACGAACATTGGGTTGTTAAATGCCTTTTCTGTCACATATTTCTCGTCGCTACGCTTGAGCAGCGGGTAGATCTCACAACTGCATGACTCTTCAGCCCAATCGATCAATTCTTCCAACCATACGAAGCCGTCATACCTGACCTTGATACTGATAATGGAACGTTGGTTGTGTGCGCCAAATTCGCTAAGTTCTTTGGAGCACGGACACAAAGTTGTAACGGGTACATCCACTCCGATGATCAAATTGTAAACTTCATTCAGTGAAGCATGAAAATGACAATCGTAGCATAAAAGCGACGTGATCTTGGAGACGGGCGCCTGTTTTCGGATAAAAAAAGGAAAACTGATATCCACATAAGCTGCAGCGGCTTTGAGTGAGCGTTTGACCTCAGTGAGAAATTGGGGTAACTGACTGATCAGATTATTCTCATGAAAGCGGTTCAGGATCTCGATAAATCTTGACATATGGGTTCCACGCTTGGAATGTGGCAGTTGAACGTATATATTGAGAGTGGCAATGGTATGTTGGGTTTTTTGCGCCCGGTCTTCGAGAATGATGGGATAACGGATACCTTTTACGCCAACCTTGTCAACTGTAACGCGTCTGGCATCTTTTTGGTTTTGGATGTCTCTCAGTTTTGTAGTCATAGCATTACTCGTGAAATTTATACTTTGCCATCCCAGTTGACTTTAGCGAGACGATGGTGCCGCCCTGTCCATGATATATGACCGTCTCGCAGTTGGGAATACTGCGGACAAGTTCGATCGAGCGATCAGGATCCAACAGGAAAAAGGCAGTGGATAGTCCATCCGCCCATACGGTCTGAGGATGAATAACCGTTACGGAGAATATATCTTGCACCGGATAACCGGTTTTGGCGTTCAAAATATGATGGTAGCGAATTTCATCTTTTTCAAAGTATTGATTGTAATCACCGGAGGTGCCGACCGCCATATCCATGATGGAAAAAGATGCTATGGTCGAATTGGGATCTCTTGGATGTTGGATATGGACGATACGCGGATGCTTTTCACCAAAAAAAGTCATGCTGCTGCGGCAATTGATGAATCCCTTCTCGATACCGATCTCCTTCATATACTTTCGTGCTTGATCCAAGATATACCCCTTGGCAATTGCGCCAAAGGTTATCTGCATACCAGGTGGTTTGTTTAAACGATCATGAGTGTAGGTCAGTTTATCAAAACCTACAAGTTTTAACTTGTCTTTGATCTCAAGTGAATCAGGAACAGATGGTTCTTTGGAATTAAATCCCCACAGGTCTAATACCGGTTTTATTGTAATGTCAAATACGCCATCGGTGAACCGGTATAAACTATCAGATATGGCGAGAAGATCGTAGAAGTCACTCGAGATGGAAAATTCGCTCTGATCGTCATTGTTAATCTTCCAAATGACCGAAAGAGAATCATATTCATTAAACGTGGCTTCCATTTTCTGGATAAACACGAAGACAGAATCAATTTTCTGGCCAATATTCTTAAACCTGCTAGTGCCATTTATCTCGATGATCGTGTCCAGAAGATACTTAGATTTTGTAATAGAATACTCCCGCGTCAGATACATATACGTAGCAAAACTGATCACCGCAATAAGGATCAACAGGGAAATGATCTCTTTCTTACTCATCTCTTCCTCCACGACGGCATTTGAATTCGGACTTGTCATTGAGAACCCGTGGGGAATTCGTCTGCGAGTTTACATTTTGACCATCTTTCTTGGGTAAAGGGTTATTTTGATAGGGGATTACACCATACGCAAAGAGTAAATCCACGTAATCACGGATAGTAAACCAGGAAACAGGCAGAGTGATCGTTAAGCCGATGACTATTGGTATCGTTCCTAGTAAATTGGATAACAACAGAATCAAACCCAGAAGATACAGGTTCCATCGAACATCGTGGCAACATCTGTATGAAATCCGATATGCTCGCCAGGGACTGGTCCGCATCCGTTCCATAATCATCGGAACGGGAAGGGATAGTGCCAGCCAATAGTTCATCAGTACAATCCATACCAGTTTCAATATTGGATCGCTGCCAAAATCTGGCAATCCGTAGCAAATGATGGTTGCTAAGATATAAAATAGGGCTGATATCAAAGCAACTCCCAGATATCTGGGATACTTACCCAATGAATTGATCGCCTGTTTGAAGCCCAATTCATAATTGCTGGAATTGATACGGGCTATACTGGAAAAGGGAGTCATAACGAAAGGTAAAAACAGAGAAACCGATAGTGTCTTGAGTATCAGCTCTGCCAGGTAGGATGCAGTGGTTTCATCCTGATAACCGAGCAGACCTGAAAAGAGCCAAATCAAGATAACGATCGGTAATACACCGAAGATGATACTCACTGCCCCTGCCGGCACATAAGCGCTAAATCCGGAGGACATGTGACCCCAAGTTCTTGCCAAAGATCGTAGAGCGGATAGTTCCTCTTTGATCAGACGTGTCTGCCTGCCGCAATTCAGGCACCATACATCATTGGGCGATAATTTTGCATTGCATTTACTACATCTCATTCTTGCTCCATATAGGTTTGTGTGACCGATCTCTGCTGAATGACGTATTTGTCAACTGTTTAACACTTTGTCCAGCCGCATTGGGGGCACTTGAGGCAACCTTCCAGATGCTCCAAGCTTGAACCGCATTCGGGACATTGGGATTGAAAAGGACGTTTATTTTCATTGTTAATCGGTTCTTCAGCGAATTTAAATGAAACCAAAGCACCGGAATTTGGATTTAGATGATTAAGCAGGAAATTTTCCAGAGCTTGAGCCAAGGCATCACCGCAGGATGTAATCATTTTTCCTTTGTACCACATCGGTGATTGGCATCGAATTCCTTTTAACTGTTTGATAATAGATTCGATATTGACAAACGAACGCAGTGATAGGGACGCCAGCCGGGCAATGGCTTCCAATTGAGCAGAGGCACATCCGCCAACTTTGCCCATCTGGACAAATATTTCACAGGCGCCAAAATCGTCGCTGTTTACTGTAACATACATGTGACCACAACCGGTCTCCATCTTCTGAGTGATGCCATGAGTGACGGTTGGACGTGTACGGGGCATAATCTTGGTATCCGGAGCAGGCTTGCCGATTGATGAAGTCCCGATATTGAGAACTTGGTTTTCTCTACTACCATCCCTATAAACTGTTATACCCTTGCACCCGAGTTGATAGGCCATTTCAAATGCCGTTCGGACATCATTCACCGTAGCATTGCGATGGAAATTTATGGTCTTACTCACGGCGTTATCGGTAAACTCTTGGAATGCCGCTTGAATCCTGATATGCCATTCAGGGCTAATGTCGTGAGCGGTTTGGAAAACCCGTTTGATGTCTTTGGGAATTCTGTCGATATGTTGGATCGACCCATAAGCAGCCACCTCACTCAGCAGTTCATGGTCATTAAGACCGATTTTGTCCAACGCTGCTGCGAAATACTTATTTACGTATAGTAAATTCTCCCCATCCATTACTTTCTTTACGTAAACCAAAGAAAATTGGGGTTCAATCCCGCTGGATGTATCGGCGATCATGCTTATGGTTCCAGTGGGGGCAATAGTGGTTACGGTAGCATTTCTGATACCATACTCGGCAAAGCCGTCAATCAGTGATCCCCAGTTCGGATTTTTTTCGTGTTTGCCCAGCAAAGCGTCCGAATGATGATATGAGACAAAATTGGGATAAGATCCTCTATCTCTCGCCAGTTCGACCGACCGCAATTTGGCTTCAAAATCGATAAACTCCATGGTCTGCTTGGCCAAAGAAATTGCCTCGTCACTGGCATAGGGAATAGATAGATAATATAACAGATCCGCCCAGCCCATAATTCCCAATCCGATTTTCCTATTCCCTTTCGCCGTTTCATCAATGCGAGCCAAAGGAAATTTCGACCGGTCGATGACATCATCAAGAAAATCAACACTATCCCGGATAACTTGCCGTAACAGAGTCCAGTTTACATCATTCTCCAGAGCGAGAACCGACAGATTGATCGAGCCAAGATTGCATGCTTCATAAGGGAGCAGAGGTTGTTCCCCACAAGGATTGGTGGATTCTATCGCTCCCAGATGAGGTGTCGGGTTGGCTTGGTTTATCCGGTCGATATAAATTACACCCGGTTCACCGTTACGATGAGCCATTTCGATGATCAGGTCAAAGATCACCCTTGCCTTTACTACTTCTTTAACCTGACCGTCATATGGAGATACCAATTCAAAATCTCCATCAGTGTAAACCGCATTCATGAATTCATCATCCAGAGCCACGCTGATATTGAAGTTGGTCAATTCATTGATGTTCTCTTTACAGGTAACGAACTCCAGTATTTGGGGATGATTGACGCGTAAGACCGCCATATTAGCACCTCTACGGGTTCCACCCTGCTTAACCGCATCTGTGGCAGCGTTGTAAACCTTCAAGAATGATATTGGACCGCTGGACACACCGTTAGTCGATCTTACCTGGGCGTTTGCTTCTCTGAGATTGCTAAACGAAAATCCTGTTCCTCCCCCGCTTTTATGGATCAGGGCAGCATTTTTGATCGTCTCGAAGATGCTGTCCATGCTGTCCTCGATCGGTAGGACAAAGCAGGCGGAGAGTTGCTGGAGATCACTTCCCGCATTCATCAAGGTCGGAGAATTGGGCAAAAAATATCCCGAATCCATCAGTTCGTAGTATCGTTTGCTTTTCTCGGGGTCTCCATCACTGATATCATTGGCCACCCGCTTTAACATGGAAGGCCAATCTTCGATCACTATACCTGCGTTATCTCTTTTGAAGTAGCGTTTACCTAGTACAATCAGTGCATTATCAGTTAGTTTCATGGATACAACCGATACCCCACCTTAAAAACCCAATATCTTTCTGGCTTGTTCCAGAGTTGCTACCGGACGTCCTATCTCTTCGGCTATCCTGGCAATTCTGCCGACCAATTGCGCATTCGATTGTGCCACGACATTTTTGTGGTAATATATGTTATCTTCAAATCCTACTCTGATATGTCCACCAGTGATCATCGCTACCATGGATACCGGTATATGCCATCTGCCGATACCGGCAACAGCCCATGTAGCACTCGGAATCTCTTCCATGAGATGATCTATCATATACATCACGTTGCGCGGTTTGCCACTCATTCCACCTGCTACTCCTAAAACGAACTGAACGTGTAAGGGCGTATGCGTGATGTAGCCCTTCTTGACCATTCGGGCTATTACGTCAATCATGCCGGATTCATATACTTCTATCTCGGGAACTACATGATATTGTTTGAATGCTTCGGCAATCCGGATCATATCCTGGGGATGATTGATAAATATGTCGTCCCCAAAATTCAAGGTACCCGCATTTAATGTACCCATATCTGGCTTCAATTGTAGAGGAGCGATGCGTTTATTGAAATCTTCTCCAACTGCACCACCGGTGCTAATTTGGATGATAATGCCGGGGACGGCTTTACGTATCTCTTCTATGGATTCAGCAAACCGCTCAAGGCGTTGAGAAGGCGACTCATCATCCTCCCTCACATGTAGGTGGATTACTCGAGCCCCGGCATCATAACATTCTCTGGCTGCGTTTGCCTGTTCCTGGGGTGTGACCGGTAGATTAGGCTGATCCTTGCGACTCGTTTCAGCACCCGTGATGGCGGCTGTTATCACTAATGGTTCCATTGATATTCCTCGGTGTTGTATTTTATACAAAATATACTACTCTGGCATGACGCCCATATGGACGATCAAACTTTGCTTTTATTTAGTTCTCAACTGACCAGCTTTCAAATAATCTCACCCGCTTCAGGTATCCCGGTTCAATGGACAATATACGGCTAGCCATATGGGCAAACTTATCTTCGTTATCGCTAACAAAAAAGAGGTCTCGACCTTTAGATTGACCTCCTTCTTTATGAATAATGTCACCAAGGTACAGAGCGATCGCTTCCGCACTGTCAACCAGTATCACACGGTCTCCGATTGATTTCTGTATCGTATTCTTCAGCAGTGGATAATGGGTACAACCTAAAATTAATGTGTCAATGTCCTTATCCTTAAAATATGACAAATAGTGATTTGCAATATCAAGAGCTACTTGGGTATCCTGCCATCCTTCTTCTACGATCGGGACAAATAGGGGGCAGGGGCAAGACCACACCTCAGCATTAGGGTTCAGTGCCAGAATCGCATCGGTATAGGCATTGCTCCGGATCGTTCCTTCAGTACCTATAACTCCTATTCTCAGGCTGGAGGACAGTTTGACCGCTTGGTTTGCTCCAGGGCCGATGACATCAATGATCGGTATGGAAGTCAGGTTTCGAAGGTGGGGGAGAGCATATGCGGAAGAAGTATTGCAAGCAACCACTATCGCTTTGACGTTATACTGCAATAAAAACCTGGCATTTTGCATTGAATAGTCAATGATAGTTTTGGGAGATTTGGGGCCATAGGGAACCCGGGCTGTATCGCCAAAATACACTAGGTTTTCTTTGGGAAAACAATTTCTGATACTGGAATAGACAGTCAAGCCTCCTACTCCGGAATCGAATATACCAATGGGTTTTATCATCTTTTTCTTGCCTTTGTTCTTCTTGATATCTTGGTTAGTCGATGTTGTTTGGGTTTGCTTTGTTTTTGCTGGGCAGCACCCTGGGGTTCCTGAAATACATGGATGTGTGCATCTTTATCGTTACATAGATCAAAGATGACGCTATCCCGAACCTCCTGTACCTGAACCTTGATTCTGTCGAGCAGTTGGTAATAATAACCGCTTCTCTTATTGGTCAATCGGAGAGCCACGTCGTCATAGTTCCAGTTATCTCCGGAAAGAATTCCAGGATTTAGAATACCCGAGATTGGAATGTGAAGCAATCTCACACTCAACACACGATTCCTAATGTTAACTATAAGTCCTTCATAAAGGTCACCAACCTTACTTTTCATATATGATAGATTGTAAATCCTCTCCACATTTCTTTCCGCCTCAGCTGCAACCAGTTCTTTTTCTGAGGACACGTGAGCAAAGTAAGCTAATTGTTTTTTTGTAAACGCTTTCTTGGCCGTTTGTAACAGATGAATCTTGCACAGATGATGGATTACCAGATCACAGAGCCGTCTGATTGGTGAAGTGAAGTGGGTATAAGTATCCAATGCCAGCCCAAAGTGTCGGATATGTTTGGTGCTATATTCCGCTTTCTTCAAACTCCTGAGGATCATTCTATCGAATACCACATGATGTTCATGAGTGGGCATCGATGACAGAAGTGCTTGCAAAGAGTGATTAATACTTTGCTTGATGGGCATCTTGAGTCCATAATGGATAAGTGTATCAGAGAGTTTATCAATACGTTTTGGGTCAGGATCATCGTGGATCCTATAGAGTGTCACGGGCGCTTTCTGCGTTAGTTGCTTGGCGATATACTCATTGGCAACCAACATAAAATTCTCGATCAATTTATGCGATTCCGTCTCGTCTGCCTCTGTCAACAGGTGGATAAAACCCTCTTCATTATACTCATAATCAACATCCGGCAGGTCAAAGAAGAGGTATCCTTTATTCCGGCGTTGTTCTGATAACATAGTCGAAAGAACCCGGGATTCGTACAGGGTATTGATAACGTCATCTGGGATGTCGGTCGGTTTGCCCTCGAATAACTCATCGACTTCTTCATAAGTAAGGCGGATATTGGACCGAATCACGCTCTCAACAAGTTTTTGCTTGATGATCCGACCCTGATTGTCGAAATCACTTACCACTGTCAGAGTAAGTTTGTCCTCTTCGGGGCGCAAACTGCAGACCTTGTTCGATAGGATTTCAGGCAACATGGGTATAACCCGTCTGGGAAAGTAATAACTATTCCCCCGTCTGATTGCCTCCTCGAAGATGGCAGAAGATGGATCCACATAGTGCGCAACATCGGCGATATGCACATATAAGCGCCATCCCCGGTTGGTCTTGACGATGGAGATGGCATCGTCATAGTCCTTGGCGGAGGCCGGATCTATCGTAAAAGTAAGGATATTTCGAAAATCAATTCTACTCCCTATCTCCTGCTCAGTAACTTTTAAGCTTACTTTCTTTGCCTCTTCGATCTGAGATGGGGAGAATTCCAGTGGAAGTTGGTATTGCCTGATGATCGATAAGACCTCCACATCCAGATTGCCTGAATCACCCAGGATCTCAGTGATCTTACCCACTGGCAGTTTACTCAATTGCCGGTTACCCCAATTGGTCACATCCAATACCACTTTCTTGCCCAAGTGCTCCTTGGTGGCATTGCTCACTTCAAACCAGTTATGTATCTTGGGATTGGAGCAAATAAAAATGAATTTACTACCAGTAGTTTGGATGTCTCCCGCCAGTTCTGTATTAGCCCTTTCAATAACTTTCGCTATCTTACAACAATCGCTTTTCCCTCTCTTAAAAAAGGGTTCGATCGCCACTTTATCGCTATGATAGGCATTCAAAGTATCCTCGGAAGACACGAAGAAGTCGCCCTGATCCGTGCGGACAAAGGCAAATGACAAATTACGCGATAGGGGAGTGGCGTCAAATATGCCTTCGATCAGTCCTTTTTTACTGGAAACGATAGGGGAGAGAGGGGCTTGAGATGTAAGTTTATACTTCTTTTTGTGTTTGATGATCTTATTCTCATGTACCAATTCTGAGATAGCCTGGCGAAAGTCCATCTTAATTTTCTTAGTGATTCCCAAATCAAAGGCAAGCTCGGATAGAGTGAAAACTCCTATTCTATTGGTTTGGAGATGGCTTAAAATCAGCTTTGCCATTGGTTTTTCTTTCATTAGAAATCCTTTAGTATTGCTTGGCGATCCTCTCGCTCAAGATATTGGTCAATGCTTCAATCTCTTCGCCGGATTTGCTAAAGCGCAGCGACTGTCCTCTAAACACATCCAAACGGCGGGGAACCTTAAAAGTACTGAGCATGATCCCGCGTTTGTCTTTGTAGAAACAGCCAAAGTCGGTGAACTTTCGAGTGATCTTGATAAATAGGTAGGTCACCATTAACTCATCTTCATAAATCTCGTATTTGGTGATGATAAAATACGGTGTCAAGTTTGTTATAACCAGGATCATTCCCGAGATGAAGAAAAATGGCGTATCCCATTGGATCACGGTGATATACCATAAGATCATACCCAGAAGTGTCAGGAAACAGGTCAGAAACAATGATGTCAGAGGTCTTTCGATAAAAGGAAATGACGTCCAGGTCAGCAATGACTTACGTGACATTTTGCACTATCTCTCGGCATTTTTCGATTTCTTCCTTGATTATCAGGATACTGGAAAAGGATTCCACGGTCGAATACTTTGAACCCAAGGTATTTACTTCGCGCTGCATCTCCTGTAAGACGAAATTCAGTCCTTTGCCAATATCCGTTTGCTGGCTCATTTTACTTTTGAATACCGACAAATGATTCTCCAACCGTGTGATCTCTTCCTGGATATCGTATTTATCGATGAAAATGGCCAGTTCTTGCAATAACCTCTGCTCTATGCTATCGTTCAGGTTGTCTTCCAATAGATCCATCGTTCTTCGCTTCATCTCCTCGAATAGTTTAGATTTATAGGCAGTTATGCTCTGCTTGATCAAGCCAAGTTCCCGGTTCACCTTTTTAAGCGATTCGTTCAGGGTCTTTTTGATCTGTTTTCCCTCATGAGTTTGGGATTTTACCAGATTGGCGATTGCTGCCTGCAGTACTTCCATCAGGATCCGATCCAGTTGTTTGTCATCTAGATAGGAGTTTTGGGTCTGGATCACCCCCGGTTCATTGATCAGAACGTCCAGTTTGACTTCATCTTTGATGTTCAAGAGTTTCGCAGCTTTTTGGAATAGTTCATGATGAGCCTTCAGTTTACTTTCATTGATGCTGATGGTTGTCTCGCGCCGATCGATAAAACTCGCCTTGATCTCGATCATCCCGCGATTAAGGTGGGAAGTGAGGGTTTTTCTGATCTGTTCCTCAAAGGAATAGAGTTCACGCGGCATATACAGTTTCACTTCATAATATCGTGAATTGACCGATTTGATATCGATCTCCAATTCAATTTTATCCCGGTTGATCTGGGCTCTGCCAAATCCGGTCATACTTCTCATCTTCTTAATTCCTTCATCTCTAGTAGGGGAGATAGTGCTATGTCCGCCAGTGAAATATCTCCCGCAGCGCTAAGTTTACATAACAATTCTTAATCCAAAATACTCTCTACGGGATGGGGCGGCAGATCAAGGTGCCTGACGTGGCATCTGTCACCACTGTTTTTACCACTTTCCCGATCTGATCCGGATCACCCGGCAGGACTGCGATCTTAAAATCTCTGGTCTTGCCTGAAACCTCAGAGTTACTCTTTTTACTTAGTCCTTCGACATACACTTCGACATCTCTGCCGATCTGAGCCCGGTATCTACTGAGAGTGATCTGCCGTTGCAGATCGATCATCAGCTGTAAGCGGTTCAGGCGGACTGATACATCGACCTGGTGATCCATAGTGTATGCCGCAGTCCCTTCTCTTTGGCAGTATTTAAAGCAGAAGGCATGATCAAAACCGATCTGCCGGAGTGCATGCATAGAGTTGGAAAAAGCCTCATCCGTTTCCGAAGGAAAACCGCAGATCATATCCGTGGTAATGGCTATCCCAGGAATGGCAGATCTCAGTTTAGTGATCAATCCCAAGTAATGCTCGATCGTATAAGCCCGGTTCATCTTAACCAGGATACCATTGTCGCCGCTCTGCAATGGTAAGTGTATGTGTTCGCACACCTTATCCAATGACGCCAGGGCATCGATCAATTCATCTGAGAGATCCTTGGGATGCGAGGTTATAAAGCGGATACGTTCGATATCTTCTATCCTGTTAATTAGATGCAGCAATTTGGGAAAGTTCGTCTCCTCATATTGATAGGAATTTACGTTCTGTCCTAAAAGTGTGATATCCTTTTGCCCTTTCCTACCTGCTTTTTGTATATCAGCGATGATATCCTTATGGGGACGGCTGCGTTCGCTACCCCGCAGATAAGGCACAATGCAGTAGGAGCAGAAGTTGTTGCAGCCACGCATGATGGTCACAAATCCACAGGTGGGATTGTCCGATACGGGAAAGTGTTCGGAATAAAGCACTGAGGCATCGATGGTATTATCCACCGCTCTATCAAACTGATTAAGGATGATGCCAGGAAGATTCTCATAAGCATCGACACCCACGACGAAATCCACGCCTTTTTGCATCTCTTGCAGGCGTTCTCCCAGCCGTTGAGCCATGCAGCCGATCACCCCAATATGGAGATCGGTCTTCTGATTTTTCCGGCTCAATTCATTGGAAATCCTGCCGATCACCCGATCTTCAGCGTGTTGCCTAACGGAACAGGTATTGAATATGATCACGTCCGCTTCGTCGATCAGCGATGCGCGGATAAAACCGTTATCCAACAAGATGGACGTGACCAGTTCACTATCCGATACATTCATTTGGCAACCGTAGGTTTCAATAAAGAATTTCATCGAAGTCCCTGCCCCTTGTTCATCTTTATGGCTAATTCCATGATCCGTTTTGCCAGAGCATTCGTGCCATTGGGTATCGACTTCTGCGGGGCACTTGCCTTTATCCTGTCTATAGTCGTAAACGTCCAGCGCCATTGCTTTTCGCTCCGGTTCAATTTATCCAGCCGCAGCTTATGCGGGTAATCGCCCAGTCCCTTTTCCAATAGTGCGTTCTCGGGATAGTCCAGCCGTGTATGATACAATAGGAATTTCCCCAGCGTCAAAGTCTCGGCAAAGGTGCAGTAGCCAGGCTTGGTCAGGACAATATCGGATACGGCGAGATAGTCGATAAAATCGGTCTCTGGTTGCAGGTAATGATAGTTCTCTGTCTCGATCGGAGATCTTGATATCACCGTCCCGTTAAAAGCGGCACAGAGTTTATCCATATCCATCCCGATCTCGCCGATCCCACCAAAGGTGCAGAGCAGATATGGTTTCGGTTTATTGCTAAGCAGATGGGTAATGGACTGTGGATTCTTGGGCGAACGAGCCAGCATTCCCGTCTTTTCGCACTTGCCCAGGGCAACCATGCTATACGCTGAACCAAAAGGCAGGCGGAAAGCATGATCCATCAATCCATAAAGCGCACCGATGCAATTGATCACAGGCATGATCATCCGGTCACCGTGAAACAGGTTCTTATAGATGTAAAACCAATCGAAATTGGAGATGGCAATGACCCTGACTCCGGCATATTTACCTGCTTCAGCGATCAGGAACGGGACATCGGCGATCACCAGATCTATCCGGTTCGACCGTAAAAACTCCACTTCCCGCTCCACGATAAACAGCCGCTGGCTCATCAGGTCCAGCAGTTTTTCCCGCGTGGCATCTCTATCCGGTTTCAGATCCTGACCATTCACGATACCGAAGTCCATGGATACGCCATATAGGGCAAAGAACTGCGGATCGAGGTCATTAAAGAGGAAAGCCGGTCTATGACACCTGACATGACAGAATACACCCTGCCGGATCAGTTCCTGCATCAATGCCACCATCCGCGTCGTGTGTCCAAATCCGTGATCTGATATGTAAAAGGCTATCTGCATAACTATCTCAGTGCAGGATCAATTGGGATTCCTGTTCCCCGTAAGCACGGATTTTTATGTGTACCCTATTGGGCAGGCAGATGATCGGCATGATGCTGCTTGCGCCCTGTTTCACGCAGCGTTTATCCGGGCAATCGGCATAGATCATCGATATTTTGTTGTCTTTGATCCTGAGAGTATTATGTTCATCGACCCTGATATCCCTGGCCACATTCAATGCATACTCCCCCACCAGGTAGCCATCCTTATTTACCAGGACGCTTTTTACTTCTCCTTTGCGGAGAGTGGCAAAGGATATGACGGCAATGGACAGGATCAGGAAGATGATCAGTAACTTGTCCATCAAACTCAAACTACTACGGATGTTCTTGATCATCCGAACCCGCCGTAGATCACAGTGTTACATTGGGGACAAGTGCCGGTAGCGTCCAATACGCTTTCCACTTGGTAGTCTCTGCGCTGGATCAGGGTCTTGCCGCAGGACGGGCAACAAGTGTCATTTACTTCGCCGGGCAAATTGCCGCCATAGACGTATCTCATTGAACGCCTTGCCGTTGCTACTGCTTTAAGGATAGATTGTATTGGAGTAAGCGGCTCAAAGCATTGCCAGGCAGGATGATAGCGCGAGAAATGGAGCGGGATGTCCGGGCTGACCTGGGATACGATCCTGATTACCCCATTGATATCTTCATCGCTGTCATTCAGATTAGGAATGATCAGATTCGTCACCTCTACGTGTATTCCATAGTCGTAAGCATCTGTGATGGTCCTGATCACCGGTTCCAACGTTCCTTGGCAGTATTGGCGGTAAAAACCATCCCGACTGGATTTGAGGTCTATATTCATAGCTGCAATGCAAGGAGCGAGCGAGCGGAAGGGCTCGGGATTGATATGGCCGTTGGTGACCAGAACGATCCCGATCTTATACTCCTGCGCCAGCCCAGCAAAGTCATAGATAAATTCATACCAGGTAAAGGGTTCGGTATAAGTAAACGCTACTCGGTTGTATGACCTCGACAGCATCAGATCCAGCAAGGATTGAGGATATATCGTTCCCGTCCTGATCTCCTGCTGGCTACTGCTGTAATTCTGGCAAAAACAACACCTGAGATTGCAGGAATTGGCACCGGTGGAGAGGATGGACGAGCCCGGGTGATAGTGATACAAGGGCTTCTTCTCGATCGGATCGACGCTCAATCCGATATGCTGACCATAGGCAGTTACTGCCAGCTCTCCCCCATCGTTTTTCCGGCTGCGGCATTTACCCGCCGCCCCTTCCGGAATAAGGCATCGATTGGGACAGAGCAGGCAACGGATAATGCCTGCTGCGGTTTGGTCATAAAACATTGCCTGGCGTTTCATCTCTGCTCGATAACTCTTTTGATCTCACTAAGGTGGATATTCAGGGAATGCTGGTATTGCGTCAAGACCCTTTTTGCCCTCTCCCCCATCTCCCGACCTAATTGCCTGTTTTGATACAGTTTATATATCTCATCGGCGAGCTCTTCTGCGTCTGTGATGATGATCGCCCGGTTTTCCAGCAGTTTGGTCACCGAATCGGCACAGGACGCATAATGTCTGCCCATCAGGATCGGCTTGCCATAAAATGCCGGTTCCAGCGGATTATGCCCGCCAAAATCAACCAAACTTCCCCCCACCACCGCAATGTCACAAAGCGCATACGCTTCGTTCAGGTGCCCCATCATGTTTATCACATGCACATCCTGTGGCGTATCATAATGGGAGTGTAAGGAATAGGGAATATTGCCCAAAGAATTTAACGCATCGTTCAAGCGATCCGGATGCCTGATGGCAAGTATGATCCGCAGTCGTGGAATTCGATCTTGCAAACAGCGGTAAACATCTGCCATGATGCGTTCTTCTCCGGGACGGGTGCTACCACAGACAACAATGTAATCATTAGGGGCAAATCGCCAGTTCTCACGGCTTCCTTCTGCATCATAAGCAGGTAGATCAAGGGCAAATTTGAGGTTTCCACAGTGGCTGATCCGCACTTCGAACAGGGATGAAAACCTCAGGGCATCCTCTTCACTCTGGGCGCTAATGGATTTAATGACCGGTTCAAAGGTCTTGAGCAAGGGCTTGATCTTCAGATAGCGGTTTAACGAACGTCCCGACATCCGGGCATTTACCCACACCAGGGGTGTCTGGTGTAAGCGAGCTGCCCACAACAGATTCAGCCACAACTCCGTCTCCATGATGATGATGAGTGCTGGTTTACTCCGCTTCAGTTGCATCCATCTCAAGATCCTTAGATCCAGCGGTGCGATCCTTGCCAGCAAATCAGGATGGATGCGCTGAGCCGTTCTCAAGCCATACAGTGTATTCGTCGTCAGCAGGATCTTCCTGCCGGGATATTGCTGTAAGAGATTTAAGATCAGGGGTCTTACGGCATTGACCTCTCCCACCGAAGCGGCATGGATCACGAATCCCTCAGCCGTATCGGGAAAGTCCAGGGCGATGCTCTGCTCGTAACCCTTCAACCGTAAGATCAGATAGATAAATGGATACAGCAGTAGCCAGAGACCTTCAATGATCAAATTGGCACACTGAAATACGATTTTGTATATAAGATCCATCTATCCCGGAAAATCTCCTTGGGTTCCCAAATAAAGCGTCTGCCTTGTTTACACGGTAAATGACCCGGCCAGGATCAACGCGACAGCGACAGGATTATTTCGACCGCTCTTTTGTCAAAAAGAATATCC
>CAYZZE010000030.1:0-20412 GCA_964482845.1 uncultured Candidatus Cloacimonadota bacterium | reverse complement strand
GTCTTAGAGTTATTATTAGGGAGTTGCATTTACCCACTCGGTTTGAAAGAGAGCCATATGTTTTGGTTTGATCTCTATAATGAAAATTCCCTTTGTTCCTCTCAATTACCCTAAAGAGAGGTGAACATTGAGTCAGCCGCGTCCCGAGGGACGGCTTATCGATCGGATCGAAGATTTGGATAATCTAATCTGTCGTGGTAGAATTGGGTTTCAGAGGCAATGTGGCGTGTAGTGCCCTGCCCTTACCTTCGAGGCGAAGATTCGTAGTAGTCGGGGTCAAGTATGCTGCTTCTCCCCGGTTCAGGGACGTGACGCTATCCGTATCTGCAATGTCAATACCACCGTCCAGACACATTAGGATATGCGGCAGATCATTTACTGGAAGGAGATATTGATCACAAGACAGATCGATCATTGACAGCCGAAATTCATTTACGGGAGCGTGATAAACGGATTCCCACCGGTTTAGCCGTTCAGGATGAATAACTCTCGGGCGGTATGGCGTAAAGGAGGCAACTCTGGTGAGTTCATCAATATCGACATGCTTGGGTGTAAGCGCACAGCGGAGAACATTGTCCGAATTTGCCATGATCTCCGCTCCCGCTCCTTCAAGGTAGGAATGGATCACCCCCGGAGAGAGATATATCGCCTGATCCGGATCGAGTTTGATCAGATTCAATAGAATGGGCGACATGACGCCAATGTCAGCAGGAAAAGAATCGGCAATACGTAGTGACCAGTCGAGGATCTGGGAACCATTCGGATCTCGCTCTGAAACCTGGCTGATCCGGGACAAGTAAGTATCGATCAACGTTTGCTTCCGATCCGCAGCACTCAGAATATAGACAAGAATCGATCGGAGATTCGCCGCAGACGGCTCACGAATGAAGTTCTGCATGGGAGGGATGGACAAATTCTCAAAAATCACAGCTAACCAGGAGGCAATCTCGTGATACTCGCGGAAACCGCAAAGGGCATAAAATTCAGTCAGAGCGAGCAGTAGTTCCGGTTTATGATTGGCATCCCGATAGTTGCGCCGGGGGTGATCAACGGCAATGCCGAGCGCATTTTCCCGCACAAATCCCTCTTGGGCGGAGATCAGATCAGGGTGAATTTGAATGGATAATGGTTTGGCAGAAGCCAATATTTTCAGGAGGAAAGGCAATTGGTCATAACCACAATTCCGGCATCTCGATCCCAGCCACAAAGTGCCTTGCCCGGTTATCAGTTCATAAAGCGAACTATCAAGAGCGGTCAATACAGAACTTGCTTTGGGATGTGCACCTATCCATAGCTCAGCATAAGGAATACCGATGTCGTCAGAAACACCGATCAATTCTTGGATATAATCATGAGATCCCCATTCATATTTTTGGATGGGATTGTGCAGGCGAAACACCGGCATCCTAAAGCGTAACTCCAAATCGGCTGTCGTGACGAGCCAGTTTTTCCTTCATCAGATACAACAATGGGGTAAGCCGGAGAAGGCGGGATTTGGCTTTTTTTAGGGTCCGGTATGCCTCTTCATATTCGCCGATCTGTAGCAATACCCTGACAAGATCCTCATACATGACCGTTGAATATGGGTTGATGGCGATCCCCCGGTGGAGCAGTTCCACCGCCTTGCGGCTCTGTCCAATCTTATCCGCGCAAATGGCATAGGTATAGAGGTGATCGGTATTGTCCATGCCATCTCCCACATCATACTCCCCAAAAGCATGAAACGCCACCAACCATACCTCTCTTTTGGCATAGACGATCGCTTTGAGCAACAAATTGTGGCTGGAACTACCCCATTTCTTTTCCACTATCCCGATGTAGTGACTGGCTGCATCCAAATCCTGGACGCGGATATACATTTCGATCAAAAGATAATAGACTGGCAAACTATTATCAACTGATCTGAGAAATTGGAGCAGCAATTGGATGCTATCCTGCAACTGACCTTGATATGCCAATGCTACGGCTTTGTTATACATCAAGTCCAGCGGAAGATCCTGCACCCTGTCATAATAGGTCAGAGCCAGATGGTATTCATTGAGGGCAAGATAACAATTTCCGATAAGCAAGGCAAGGTGAGTATCGGAGGGCTTTGCCGCCAGTGCTTCCCGAAAATGAACGATCGCATGGCGATACTGTCCCGCCCGGACATAGACATCACCCAAAGCCAGGCAGAGAAGGTAATTATCGGGATTCTCTGTCAGAGCATCCTCCAAGAGATTCACAGCATGGATCCAGTTCCTTTTTGCCAGGGACTCGGCTCTTAGAATCAGGTTTTTGATGTTCGTATCTGTCGTCATTAGCGTCATTTTGGTTGCAATTCATTCATAAGTTCTTCCACTGCCCTTATCAATTGGACATCATTATCTGAGATTATGTCACCAGGCGTCAGATCCACCAATATATCCGGCATAGCGCCGGTGCCTTCCATATTTGTTCCATCCAGTTTATACCATCCGGAACCAGGCATGCGCATTTCGGAGCCGTCTAATAATTGGTATTGCCAGGTTCCGATGACCGAACCGCTGGTCGGCATGCCGATGACTTTTCCCAGTTTTAGTTCCTTGTAAACGATAGGAAAGATCTCCCCATCGGAAAAGGAATTCTCATCAATGATCACGATCGTCGGTTTTCCCCATAATCGGGATGGTTGCGGACGCGGTTCTGCTCCATATCGGCGGCTGGTGCTGTAAGCATATTTTTCCCGACGCAGAAAATCAATGATCATACTTGATATGCGCCCACCACTATTTCCTCTGACGTCGATGACCAATGCTTCCTTATCAATGTTCTGGGTGAAAACATCGGTGATAAAATTGTCATAATCACGGTGTCCCATACTCGGTATGTGGACATACCCCAGCCGGTCATTGGACAATTCATCCACTTTCCGTCGGCGTCTCTCGGTCATGTAACGATAATGCAAACTACGCTGGGCAGACCAATTCAGCCCGTCTATAACTCCTTCGATCCGATTTCCATTGGATATGAATTTGAGATGGATCTTTTTATCCACCTTGTCAAGCAAGAGAGAATCAAGCGGAGTTTTACTGGTAATGGCCACGCCATCGATATGGGTCAGGATGTCTCCTGATTTGATGTTGTAAAGGACCGCCAATCTGGACAGGGGATATACCATGTTGATCCCTATCCCTTCGGTGAGGATCGTTTTGTAATCAAATTCAACTCCCAGATAAGCCAGCGGTTTGCGTGGTATTCTGCGATCTTCACGGGGATTAAAACCGGTATGAGAGGCATTAAGATCTCCGATCATTTCATCGACGATCTTTGCCAGATTCCTGATACTCTTCACTTTGGGCAGGTATGACGAGTAGATCTCGTATAATCTGTTCCAATTTCTTCCGTGCATCTGGGGATCATAAAAATTTAACCCAAAGACGTTCCATACTTGGTCAAAGACACGCTTATTAAGCGTCGTATAATCGAATTGGTAGTCAAAGCGGGTTTGTGTCTCGCCCTTTTTGCCGGTTTGCGTATTATACCATTTGATCACGCCATTGTCCAGGTAATATAATGCATTGTTTACCGGATAAAACTGACCGATGTTTTTACCAAAATTGAATTCCTCACGGGTATTCTTGCCATAATAATTTGCTTTGTGGAGAGTGGAGTTTTGGTTGTATGCGTAGCCATCACGGATGTAATAGAATGTGCTGTCATCGATCACTTTATGAACGAATAAATTGAACGGATCACTGATCACGTGATACAGACGTTTGTCAAGGTCTTCCCAGATTATCTTGATTGCTGGTTGCTTTTCATGATGCACGATCTCCTCTTCCAGGGACAGATCATTCTCTTTCAGGTTGTCATCGATTTCGTGGATCTCGCTATCCTCCTGATCCTCTGGTTCAGGAGCGTCTTTCTTGTCTTGTGTCGAATCTGTAATCTCTAATATCTCAAGCCAATTATCCTTATCAAGTTCAAATTCGTCCCGGGGAACCAGATCCAAACGCCAGATATCCCCGCTCCTGGTCATAAAAAGCGACTTCTGGTCGTTTGACCAGTGCAATGAACCAATCCAATTGTCATCGTTCATCACTTTACGTGAGGAATTGGTATTAAAATCATACAAGTATAGTTCTCTGATCCAGAGATCATCTCGGATACAGGCATAGGCAGCCATCGAACCATCGGGGCTGATGGCAAAATTGGAAGATACCACTCGAGGAGTATCGATGATGTAGGCATTGTTCATCATGGAATCCGCAATGGCGATATTGCCGGCATTGCGTTCATTGATATAATTGATGATCCATCTTCCATCGTGCGTGCGATAGAAAGTGGATACATTATACATATCCATTCCAAACCACTGGACCGGTTCGACCTTATCCATCGAATCTATCGATACCTTGAACAATTTATTTCTGCCGTCGATGATGCGATTGAAAACGATCGTGCGCCCACAGTTCATGAAACCGATGTTCTCGATCCCGGCATGGTCAAAGGTAATTTGTTTTACTCTCCCTCCTTTGCGGGGAACGGCAAAAAGGTCATACTTATGACTGAAAGCCACTATCAGATCATCGTTCGATACGGCAAATCCATATGTGTCGTTTTGGATGGTCTCTTCATTGATCGTGGAGATCCAGTCATCTTCAGTGATGACAATATCTAGTTTGGAGATCTTGCTGCCGAATAGTTTTGTGGGGTCATACTTCCATATCTCGTCAAACAGTTCAAAGACGATGCGATCATTCCTTCTGGCGATGGATAGATTACGCGCTGAAAACTGGTCAAATTGAGTGATCTGGCTGGGACGATCAAAATTGTAATTGTTAACCCGCATGATCTGGAAGGCCTTCAGATCCGAGGCGGCATAGAATATGGAATTGGAGACATGGGAATAGAGAGGATACCTTTCCGTAAATTCCGTATTGGTAAGGCGAGTGTAGGTCTTATTCCTGATGTCGTATTCCCACAGTTCGCCATTCTGACTTCCGGTATATGCCTCACGATAAGCCATCCCACGCCGGTGAAACAGGATCTTTGTGTTATCGGGTGACAATACAGCACCATATTCGCCGATTTCTGTTATCAAACGAGGACGGCTGCCGTCGATCGGAACTTGATACAAAGAGACGGCATACCTCATGTTATGTCTGGCACACAGCAATGATTTTCCATCCGCGAACCAATCAGACACCCAATAGTTTTCTCGGATGACCGGCTGGGCTGATCCTCCCTCGGAAGGCATGATATACACGTAGTTTTGACCCTCCCTGGTCGAATTGAAGGCGATGAATTTGCCATCGGGAGACCATACGGGAGAATTCTCGGGTGCTTCCGTCGATGTAAGCCGTTTGGCCACACCTCCCCTGAAGGGCACTTTCCACAGATCGTTTTGATATACAAAACATACTTGGCTGCCATCGGGAGAGATGGTAGGCCTTTCTGCAAAATGGATTTCAGTTGCCTTTATCACAGTACTGATAAACGCGATAGCTATCAATATCATTATTCGTCTGGGCATTATCTATCTCCGGTTTACTCTCTTTCCACCAGTTCCATCCCGTTCTGGTGGTGTTTTATATTATAGGAGTGTTTCAGAATCCTGAAATAGGCGGGGGGATAGACATCTTGAAACACCTTGATCATCTTTCTGGGTTCTTTGGGTCGTCTTAAAAACTCGTTCATTTCTTGGTTTAACCTGAACTCTAATGACTTTAGCTCATCGTTTAGAGCGTGTATAGCATCCTCATTGTTTGCTTCGTTCTGTTTTAACTTCAGCAATTCCCGCGTTTTAATCATAAGCAGATTCTTCAGATAAGGGCTGATCGTGATCTCGATCTCTGTATTGCCGGCATCCTCTGCTCCCGCTGAGAAAACACTGATATCACCGGAACTGAGGGTCTGGCCTGAAATGATCACACTACAATCATGATCGCCCTCAACTCCCGCTTCGGCAATTACTAGAGAATTGACCAATTGAATAGTGAAATGCAGATTTCCTTTGCATAACAGTCGTGAATCTGTGATGCTGAAACACTTGGTATTACCCAGCACATGTATCCATTTATGCTGACAATTACCTATCTTGCCATGAACGATGAGGTCTGCTTCCGTAAAGATTGCACAATTGGTTACATTCCCATGAACCTCGATCGTATCACGGCTCCACACTTCACAATTTTGAAGATCGCCAAGCAAGATAAGATGGATGGGAGAACGCAGTATTCCACCCTCAGGAATGGAGGCAGAATCGATCTTTATCCTGTCCAGAATGCAGATCCGACCGCTGCTATCGAGGTATGGATATCCGTCTTTTAAAGCGATAAAGTGCTGACCGTGTATGTCATACTCCACGTTTTGCCCCGCAATATCATCCTCTTGGGTGTCAGTCTTAGCATGCATCTCACCAAATATATCATAGATCGAAGCGTTACCATCGAACAGCCTGTAGTTGTATCCCGCGATCACCGTTCCGGTGGTCACTACGGTCTTATCGCACATAGAGGAATAGTCCTGGTTCTTTTCAAAATCTTCAGGATCAGATCGATCGACAAAAAAAGTAAGTTGTCGGGCATTTTTGTTGATATGGCTGACGGCCATCGGGAATGGAGTGTCAAAATCTTTGGCGATCCCTTCTTCTTCCATCCAACGCAGAGCTTCGTCAAATCCATTTCTGATTCCTGCTGATTCAATCAACTGGATAATCTCGTTCTCGTCGATCAATCTGCCCGTTTGTTTGATCGTCAACCAAGCTGACATCATGTCTGCTTTGACCACCAGGACAACGCTTCCGTCGCTATTAGTATAAATCTTATCCAATGCAAATTCCGATGATATTGATTTGATGATTCCTGGAACCACTTCTGCGATATGAGAAATATCGGGTGTCTTCATAAGTACACGAATCGTTTGAGATGATGTTGTTTTCAGATATACCGCACTGCTTGATCTGCTGACAAATAATATCCCTGATGTCAATGTGACGATCAAAACATCTCGATGGATCCAAATGCATGGATTTTACTGATCTAATGAACTGGACAAAGACATCTTCCCTCACCTGATTATGATCAGCGCAGATACCAATCCCGATCATGGCGTGAATATTGACAGGATCGCATTGCCATTCACTTTTCATCGCATCTATAGCTGCAGCGCATATATTTCTGCGCGTTCCTTCTCTGCCGCTATGAACAGCGCTGACCACAAGTTTTATAGGATCATAGAACAAAACCGGAGTACAATCGGCTGTCCGGATCAATAGAAAAACATCATGCCGGTTGGTAGCCATACCATCGCAATGGGGTATTGGGGGTTTGGTTCCAATTCCACTGCCTCTGTCTGACTCTGTTGCCATATGGATCAATGCAGAATGTGTTTGCTCGACGATCACACAATTTGCCTGTTTGACAGCGATCTTATCGATAAGAATATCCGCTCCTGATGACATCAGAGAGCGGTAATCCTGACTTCTATCCCCAAAATGATACACGATCCTGCTGTTCACTTGATCATCCCTTGTACCGGTATCCATTGAGTGTCCGGGATAGTGACCGGTTGTTGGTAAAGACCAGCATACGTCGAAAACTTATGATGATTGAGGGCGAGATAGGAATGGTACAAAGTGACCAGAGAATGCATACAACATCGCAAGCCGCCAAAGACCAATGCATCCCGAATTTGCTGTCCAAAGTCCCGATAGCAATACTACCCAGCGGCAAAATGGACATAGGTGCCATTGGATACAAACTCAATACCCTGCCCCGCATCCCGTCCGCCACGTGGGATTGGAGCAAGGTGTTGGACGATGCCATTTGAAACATCATACACAATCCCATTAACAGCATCAGTAACATAATCAAGATCATGACATTAGAATAGGCAAAAAGCATCAGGGAAATACTCACCGCATGGACTGTAATGATCATGTAAAAGTCAATCCTCTGATACCATCCCCGGAAGCCTGATAAAGGGCTCCAGTTAATGCTCCTACGCCTGCCATGGACATATGGAAACTGAATTTCGGTAATAAAGAAACCGATCAAAACCAGTATTGCCAGGACAGATGCCAATATCTGCGTGATAATCAGCAGATGATGCCAATTCCACCGATATGCCCATACATCGGCAATTGGACTGATCAATATCGAAGGTATCTGACTGAGAAAACCCCAAAAACCCACAAGAAATGGAATCGGTCAGGTGATAGACATACCATGCCATAGTCGTTCTCTGTATCCACGTCCCTATCAGGGATCCACCCTGTCCCATAAAACACAGGTGATAATTCTGTATGGAAAGGGCGGCGAACAGAGATTTGAAAATTCTTCTCATTTACAGGATAAACCTCGAAAGATCATCATTGGCAATAAGTTGATCCAGTTTCCTGCGGACAAAGGCACCGCTTATGCTGATCTTCTTGAGTCCGCACTCGGGAAGATCAAATAAATACACTTCTAAGAGGATGTTCATGATCGTATGAAGCCGCCGTGCTCCAATATCTTCCATCTTTTCATTTGCCAGGGCGGCCAATCTGGCAATCTCCCGGATCGCTTCTTTGTGAAAGACCAATTGTGCCCCTTCCGTCCGAAACAACTCCTGATACTGCGTAATCAGAGCGTTTTCGGGTTCCGTGAGGATGCGTTCAAAATCGTGTTGGGTCAAACTCATCAGTTCCACCCGGATAGGGAATCTTCCCTGTAGTTCAGGAATCAGATCAGATGGTTTTGCTACATTGAAAGCGCCTGCGGCAATAAAGAGTATGTGTGACGTATCAATCGTTCCATAGCGCGTGGGAACAGACGATCCTTCCACGATCGGAAGCAGATCCCGCTGGACGCCTGAACGGGATACGTCGATACTGCCCGATGATTCTTTTGAGGCGATCTTATCTATTTCATCAATGAAGATGATTCCATCCTGCTCAACTGCCTGAGTCGCTGCTTCAACGACACGTTCTCGATTGACCAACCGGTTTGATTCGAGTTCCGTAAAGTGTTTGAGCGCTTCTGCTACGCTCATCTTAATCACTTTTTCCTGAACCTTTTTGGGCATCATATTGGCGATCATATCCGAGATATTGATATCAAGCATATCAAAATTAAAACTGGACATAACCTCAATGTGAGGAGTGGTATCGGTTTCATCCACGAATTCAATCTCACGGGCGTCCAAATCACCCTTGAGGAGTTTTGAGAGTATTTTATCGCGGTTGCGCGTGCTGCGTTCCCGATTTGCATACGCGACCTCATCCAAGGTATCGCTTGCCGGATCCTTGGGGGGAGGTAACAAAATGTTCATTACCCGATCGATCGCATTTTGCCAAGCGAGCGGCTGAACATCTTCCAGCATTTTCTGACGTGTTTGTGCCACGGCTATATTCATCAACTCTCGAACCATCGATTCCACATCGCGTCCGACGTAACCGACTTCAGTGAATTTGGATGCCTCAACTTTGATGAAGGGAGCATTGGCGAGGCGGGACAATCTGCGTGATATCTCCGTTTTACCCACTCCGGTCGGACCGATCAAGATGATGTTATTCGGCATTATCTCCTTCTGCATACTACCCGTGACCTGTCGCCTCCGCCAGCGGTTGCGAAGCGCTATGGCGACAGCTTTCTTGGCATCTGTCTGGCCGATAATATACTTATCAAGTTCCTGGACAATTATCTTGGGAGTCAATTGGTCTGCAGAGAGCATCAAATCTCCTCGATGATGATATTGCGATTTGTATAAACACAGATATCTGCAGCAATATTAAGCGATTGAAGGATGATCTCGGAATTACTGAGATTGGTATTGGCAACCAATGCCCGGGCGGCCGAGAGAGCATAATTGCCGCCTGAACCAATGGCAATTATGCCATCATCGGATTCCAGAACGTCGCCCACGCCGCTGATCATGAGCAGACCCGTATTATCACCTGCAATCATCAACGCATCCAGACGGCGGAGGTATTTGTCGCAACGCCATTCCTTAGCCAGATCCACCGCTGCTTTGCGGATGTTTCCCTTATATGTCTTCAGGCGCTCTTCAAATTTATCAATAAGGGTCAAAGCATCGGCTGTAGCTCCGGCAAAACCGATTACCACTTTATTGTCGAATATCCTGCGGATCTTGATCGCCCGGGATTTGATTACGCACGATCCCAAAGTTACTTGACCATCACCGCCTATGGCTGTATGTCCATTTCGATACATACCCAGGATCGTCGTGCCATGCATTGTTTTCATCTATCTATCATCCTTTGTTCGCCGATGGGAAAATATCCGAGTTTAATCTACACCGAATGGGGAACTTCGCTGATGTCCTGTCTATGTTACGCTATGGTTTATCACCATTGGAATCCAAATCATGGTCGTTCTGAACCTCGCCGATATTTGCATTATCTGAGTTCTGCTTCCTTGCCTGTTGTGACAAATTGTTTTGGGGAAGTGCATCTCCCGGGGCGATATTATATTCGAATCTCAGTTCCTTCGCCCGGTCATGTTTTTTCTGCACGATCACCAGATCGTCGCTGGAGACGTTATTCAGTATGATGCGAAAGATCTCTTCCGTTCCCATAGTCTCTTTTTCGAGTAATTCCCGTGACAGTAAATCCAAAAGGCCACGGTGTCTATTCATGATATCCAACGCTTTTTGGTGTGCCTCGGTGATGAGTTTTCGGATCTCCGTATCAACCAGGCGAGCAGTTTCATCACTATACACGTCACGGGCAACGAGTTCTTTGCCCAGATAGACCTCTCCATGATCCTTTCCTATGGTCATAGGTCCCATTTTATCGCTCATACCCCAGGCGCACACCATTTTTTTGGCAATATCGCTACAGCGTTCTATATCGTTACCTGCTCCAGTGGTTATCTCGGAAAAGATGATCTCTTCCGCTGCTCTGCCCCCCATGAGAGACGCCAGGATCTGTTGCAGGTATGAACGCGAATAGTTGCTTTTATCCGTAAGTAGATAATGCGTAGCGCCACCGGTAAAACCCCGGGGAATGATTGAAACTTTGTGGACGGGTTCGACCTTGTCCAAAAAGATGGAAACCAGGACATGACCAATCTCATGATAAGCGATCATCTGCTTCTCTTCTTCCGGAATGATCCGACTTTTTTTCTCTTTACCCAGGATCAATTTGTCCTTTGCTTCTTCAAAATCGACCATCTCAATATGTTTCTTATTCTTGCCGGCGGCAATCAAAGCGGCTTCATTGACGATGTTTGCCAAGTCAGCGCCACTGAATCCGGGTGTTCCGCGGGCGATCAATTCCAAATGTACTTCATTGCCCAAAGGGATACGCGAGGCATGAACTTTGAGGATCTCGGTTCGACCCTTGATATCGGGCAGATCCACAGTAACCTGCCGGTCGAATCTACCAGGTCTGAGCAATGCTGAATCAAGCATATCGGGACGATTGGTAGCGGCGATTATGATCACCGAATCATTAGGTTCAAATCCATCCATTTCCACCAGTAACTGGTTCAAGGTTTGCTCGCGTTCATCATGACCGCCTCCGAGACCGGTTCCACGGTGTCTGCCCACGGCATCGATCTCGTCAATAAAAGCAATGCACGGTGCTTTCCTTTTCGCTTGTTCAAACAAATCCCTTACCCGGGCTGCGCCCACTCCGACAAACATTTCCACAAAGTCCGAACCGCTGATCGAATAGAACGGAACTCCCGCCTCGCCGGATACCGCTTTGGCTAATAACGTTTTGCCGGTCCCTGGTCTGCCGATCAGGAGCACTCCCCGCGGAATTCGTCCTCCGAGGCGTTGGAAACGCTTGGGGTCTTTCAGGAATTCAACGATCTCCTGGAGTTCTTCCTTTGCTTCGTCCACTCCTGCCACATCTTTGAAAGTGATCTTGGTCTTGCTTGCTTCATAGAGTTTTGCCCTGCTTTTACTAAAACTGAATGCTTTGGAATTGCCGACACTCATTCTGCGAATAAAAAAGAACCAGACTCCGATTATCAACAGGAAGGGAAAGATAAATGACAGCGATGCCAGCCAGCGCGATGGACGGGTCGACCTCACCTTGACTCCTTGTTCGAGCAGTTTTTCTACCAGTAGCGGATCTTCAAAGGGGACCATGGTTTGATACTTCTTGCCACCAGCAGTGAAATTAATATCCCGCTCGTTAAACTCTGCCTCAGTTACCTGATTTTTCTCATGCATGTCTCGAAACTCTGTGTAACCTACTTTTTCCGTCTTTTCTGAAGAGGTACTGTATGCTTGATACAAGACAAAAGCTAGTAGAATGATCAACATCAGATAGGGTATTGATATCCCAGATCGGTTGACCGGCGGCTGACCGGAAGGATCCTTGGGTTGTTCGCCGGGGCGAGTATCCTGGGATTTTTTGACTCTTCTCTTGAAAAGGAAACTGCGTATCAAACTGCTGATAAAGATCACCAGGACAATGATTATGAAGATCCTGATAAACGAATTGAAGGATTCCATCCATTGCATGTCAGGGCTTATGGAGGAGGGAGTTATACCACTTGATTGCTCCAACCCTTTATCGTTGGTCACGGTGGCTATGGATTCAGCCCGAACACGGTCAGATGGCTCGATCTCTTCCTGAGCCGCCGCCACTAAGTTCAAAGCCAATGCAAATATGATCAATAATATAAACTTCTTCATCGGTAGATATCTTCTTTCAGAATGCCGATGTAGGGCAGATTACGGTATTTCTCATTGAAATCCAATCCATACCCGACAACAAACTCGTTGCCGATCTCAAAGCCGACATAATCAAAACTCACTTCGATCTTGTGTGCCTTCGGTTTATCAAGTAAAACGCAAGTACGCACGGAATTGGGATTGTGTTTGCTGATATATTCGTAGATGTATTGTAAAGACAGACCCGAATCCACTATATCCTCTATTATGATCACATCCTGGTTATTGACATCGATATCAAGATCCTTGTGTATTTTGACCACCCCGGTGCTGACCGTCCCCGAACCATAACTCGATATCGCCAGTAAGTCAATCTGCATAGGTATTGTGATGCTGCGGATCAAATCAGCCAAAAAGACGAACCCACCCTTGAGGATACCTACCATTACCGGTGTTTTGCCTTTATAATCATGCGTGATCTTTACTCCCAGTTCTCGGATCCGTGCCTGGATTCTATACTCGTCAAACAAAACGGCTGATATGTCACAATTCATAGTATTCATCTTTACCTCCCTGATTGGTTCTGCGGCTGGCTGCTCTTTTCCTGACCGAACTCAGCGGCTCAAATCTTAGGATCAAATATCGGGTCGTGGCATCACTGATGCTGACCCGCTGATCGATCCGGTACCCCACTACCCACAATATCTTGTCTTCATCACAGAGCACCGGGATCTTGTCCCTGTCAAATCTGGGCACTTTTTCGTCAATAAAAAAGTCCTTCAATTTCTTCTGTTTCTCCATGCCAAGAGGTATGAATCTATCACCGTTCTCACGGATTCTGATACGCAGGGGATAGGTGATCTTGTTTTCATCCAGAATCACCTCTCGTTTGTCGCTTACTTCCAAAGCGCCCTTGGGAAGGATTTTGATCCTGCGGATAAAGAAGCGGTAATTCATAAAGACCAGGCGAGATCTTTCCTCATTGATCACTGCCTGTTTTATCTCATCTTGATCGGCCGGATGCTCGGATTGTCTGAAGACCAATTGATCATACTGCCGGATGACAGATACGCCGTTTTTTAACCGCACGATCTTTGAGCCCCTGGATTGGAACATAGCAGTGATCGAATGCATCGCCTTACGGTAAAAATCCTGTTCCCATCCGCATATCATCCGGTATGCTTCCTTACAGCAGTAATACTGCTCCAGCGGACTCAATGCCGTGAGCAGCGGAACGGATAGGGCAAGATGGTCATTTCCTTGATCCACGACCAGTTTTTTCAAATGCTGCAAGGCAATGTTGTGCAAGAGCAGATCGGCTTCACGCAGCACCCCTGCCTGCTCACAAATCTTATTGATAAAATCAGGATTGAAACCACTGATTATGGCGGGAATGGTGACGTTTCTGATATGATTGCGCCGGAAATGGCTGTCTTGATTGCTTTGGTCGATCCGGTAAGCAATACGTTCCGTTTCGACAAATAACATGATCTGGCTTCTATCAAAGCATAAAAGCGGGTGAATGATCCTGCCGTTTTTGGGTCTTATCCCTGCCAATCCGCGTATGCCAGTTCCCCGAAATACGTTCATCAATACCGTCTCTGCTTGATCGTTTTTGTGATGTGCAAGGGCAACATAGTGAAACTGATAGCAGTCGAGTAGTTGCGAAAAGATCTCAAAGCGCTTGATTCGCGCATGATTTTCCAGATCGTTTGTGCCTTCCAGAGTGATCTTGCGAGTTATGATAGGTATGTTGTATTGACGGCATTGCTCTTGGACAAAGGTTTCATCAGTATCAGAATCACTGCCCCGCAACTGGTGATTGATGTGGACAGCCAGTAGCGATAAATTCATCAGTGACCGTAAACGGAAAAAAAGACAGAGCATAGCCATTGAATCCGGTCCTCCAGAGATCGCCAGAAGGATCCTGTCCCGTGGCTTCAGTAACTGCTCATAACCTATATATTTTTCAAGGTGCCTGAGCATTGCATCCGATTCTGTCATTCATACCTCTGCATACTCAATTGATCACTTTCTGCGAAGCTTATACTATGCCCTATATTTGTCAACCCCAATTTTACTCCCGCCGGTGATCAGCTGCCTGGCTTCGCCGATCAGTTTCCGCCATTTGGGATCATACCAGAAAACCAATGCCTTTTGCAGACGGATCTTCCGACCCTTTGGCACTTCGATCGGCTTTCCGCTGTCATAATCCAGTCCTGTATAATACATACAGGTAGCAATGGTCATGGGTGTAGGCGTGAATTCTTGAACTAGTTCCAGTTTTATCTTATTATCTCTCAGCCAATTACTCAGTTCCATAGCCATCTTTATGGTCGTGCCCGGATAACCGACGATCAGATAGGGGATCAATTGTTTGACCAGACCTTCTCGGTGACAATAGCTATCAAACTCGTCTGCAAACCGCTGATAAATGTCAAACGATGGTTTGTTCATCAGTTTCAATACTTCTTTGGATACATGTTCCGGGGCAAGTTTTATGCGTCCTCCGGTATAGTTTCTGGCGATCTGTTCGATATATCCTCTATTCCTCAATGCCAGATCATGCCTGATCCCGGAAGCGATAAACAGGTGCTTGACTCCATTGATCTGTCTTACCTTGCGATACAAGGTCAGTTGTAGATCATGTCCATCCGACAAATACCGGCAAATTTCAGGATAGAGGCATGAAGTCCTATGACAATTGACGGGAAATCCCTTTTTACACTGCGATCCATACATATTAGCCGTGGGTCCGCCAATGTCGCTGATCGTCCCCTTAAAACCATTCCTTTGGGTCATATTCGTCACTTCTGAGATTATCGATCGCTCGCTTCGGGACTGGATGACACGTCCCTGATGAACGGACAGTGAGCAAAACCGACATCCTCCAAAACATCCCCGGTGTGATGTAAGTGAATTCTTGATCTGTACATAAGCTGGGATGGTTTTCTTCTCATACATCGGATGCGGGGAATATTCATATGGCAGTTCATATACGCCATCCAGTTCCTGCTGGCTCAAGGGTTCTGAAGGCGGATTGTGTCGGATCAGGCGGTTGCCATTTTTTTGATGGATGACGTGGTCTCGATGGTATCTGTCAAAGTCGATCGTCATCTGTCTGAATACATGTTTATCTTTACATCGATCGCTATCCGGGAGCAAAATGTGTTCAGCTGATACCACCTGCTTGGCAAAGACCACAGTTCCTTTGATATCGGATATCTCGCTTACTTTATAGCCCTTATCCAGAGCCATTGCGATCTCTCTGATCGGGTTCTCCCCCATCCCATACACCAAAATATCCGCTTTGGCATCAACCAGAATGCTATTTCTGACCGTGTCGCTCCAAAAATCGAAATGTGCGATCCGCCGGAGGGATGCTTCAATGCCCCCGATCACTATCACCGACTCTTTGTCCAATCTCCGGATATGATTGCAGTAAACGATCGTAGCCCGATCAGGTCTTCGTCCGGACACACCTTCGGGTGAATAGGCATCATCACTGCGTAGTTTCCTTTGCGCTGTATAATGATTGAGCATCGAATCCAGATTGCCTGCCGTAACTCCCCAAAACAAACGGGGTTTGCCCAAAGCCAGCCATTCTGTGTCATTCTGGGGTTGTGCTATGATTCCCACTTTGTAGCCCAAGCGCTCCAGGTACCGGCTGATAAGCGATGCGCCAAAGGATGGATGATCCACGTAAGCATCGCCGGTAACGATTATGATATCCGTTTCTGTCCAATCCCTTACTTGAAGATCACCACGGTTCACCGGAAGAAACGCCATCGATCATCCCCCTCGTAATTCTGCGCCACAAATCTGAATTTCTCTACAAAAACAACCAAGGGTAAAAGCAATCTGCTCCCACCCCTGATGATTATATATCGCTGTGTGTTTTCTACTGATTGATCCGGATTATATTGATGGCTTGGACGCCTTTATCCGTATCCATCAGATCAAAACTCACCAATTCATCCTGATCCAGAACTTTCAATTCACGAGGGGAATTGGTCACGATCGATTTCCAGTGAACAAAGTATTCTTTGTTATCGTCGGTAATGATAAAACCATAACCTTTATTCTTGTTGAACCACTTGACTCTGCCTTTCATTAATTCTACCTCTTGTTGTAATTTATTCGTCATCAGGACAAGCGTAAGAAGATTTATTCCACTCAATGCCTGCTGATGAAATCGCTTTGAAATCTATCCGACAACTAAATCAGGTCATCGGGTGCCAGAAAATTTCAGCCACATAATTAGTCAATAAATATCGTCCGATTTTTGAGATTACCATTGTTGACCGCATCGCAGGACCGCTTTCCACTGCGCTCTTTGCTAAGAGATACGATTAATGACTTTGGCTAATCCGGATCTAGTCATTCGACTTTTATGAGAGAGGTCGCCAGTTGGAAATAAATCACGAGGGATAGGGCATCCACGATGGTTGTGATGATCGGCGCCGCCATAATGGCGGGGTCGAGTTTTAAGCGCTTGGCAAAGATGGGCAGGGAACAGCCCACTGCCTTGGCGATGATGATGGTCAGCATCAGAGACAGGGATACGGTGAATGCCAGCAGCCACTCTTCCACACCGTCGATCAGAACAATGCGCAGGAAATTCACGATCCCCAACAAAAATCCGACGGTGACGCTTACCCGGAATTCTTTGAAAAAAACGGTCATCCAATCCTTGATCTTGATCTCACCGAGCGCCATTCCGCGGATGATCAGAGTGGCTGATTGAGACCCAGCATTACCTCCGGTATCCATCAACATCGGTATGAAAGCCGCCAACAGTACGATCGATGCCAGTGCATCCTCATAACCGCGGATGATATAACCCGTAAAAGTCGCTGAGACCATTAGGAAAAGTAGCCAGGAAAACCTTTTGCGGGCAAGTTGGAAGACGCTGGATTCGAGATATTCATCTTCGTTGTGGATCAAAGCCGCCATCTTCTCAAAGTCCTCGGTGTTCTCTTCCTGAACGATATTGAGAATGTCATCAGCGGTAATAATGCCCAGGATATGTCCTTCGTCATCCACCACAGGAATAGCGGAAAAGCCGTATTTTTGGAAGATCTGTCCCACTTCCTCCTGATCCAGATCGGGTTTGACGGAGATCACTTTCTCACTCATAATGTCCGCGATAGTGATGTTGAAACTGCTCAAGATAATGTCTTTGAGCGTAACGACGCCCTTGAGGACTTCATCTTCACCCACGACAAAGAGATAATCGATGGATTCGGCTTTGTCGCCACTGCGCTGGAGATACTGAATGGTCTCATAAACGGTCATCTCTTCATCGATGGCGAGGAATTCGGTCGCCATGATCCCTCCCGCAGTATCGGGGGCATGCTGCATGAGGGATTTCACTTCGGCAAGGTCTTCTTTATTGAGGTTGATCAGGATGTTTTCGGCTTCATCGTCGGTGAGCAGATCCAACATATCCACCAGTTCATCGGAGGCGATATGGCTGAGGATGGCTTTGCGGCGGTTTTGGGTAATGAGCAGGAGGAGAGTGAATTTATCGGCATCTTCGGCTTCTTCGATGATCTTGCCGATGATCTCATCGGGAAGGGCAGCAATGATCGGATGTTTATCGCCTTCATATTCCAGGATGGCTTCCAATAGGTCAACCGGATGGAGGTCTTCGGTCAGTTCGTTCATCTGTTCCGGACTGGCAGAGAGGATCTGTCCTACCAGTTCGTTCAGGTCTTGAATTCTATCCTTGTCCATATCCGTCTCCCGCTTCTACTAATCTGATGAAATGCTGATACTTGCATCCGATCTATCAGTGGGCGTTACGGTCATACCGGAGCGGCAATTCCGTCAAGGGAAATCGTAGGGATCAGCGTCACATGCGGTCGCCGGGCAGGAGAGGTATGATCAGTTGTTCGGCTCTATCGTCCATCTCGGTATCGAGTTTACTGAGTCCAACGCCCAGAAGGCGGATCTTGCGGTTCTTATCCCAGTTTTGAATGAGCAGGAGTTCGGCAATGTGGTAGATCTGATCGGGATCGTTGATCAGATAAGCCAGGTTTTGGGAGCGAGTGATATATTCGAAGTTGTCGTATTTGAGTTTGAGGATCACGCTCTGGCCATTGATATGCTTGCGTTGCATCCGGTTTGTGAGACGAGTTACCACCTGTTTTAGCAGAACCAGCAATTCCTTCAAGTCGTCTATGTCACGATCAAAAGTATCCTCACAACTGATGGATTTGGGGTTGCGTTCGGTGATGACCTCACGATGGTCAATGCCGCGAACGACGTAGTAGTAAAAGAGTCCGGTTTTACCAAAATGCCGGAGCATCTCCTTCATCGGAAGATCGTGCAGTTCTTTACCAGTGATGATGCCCAGTTTCTTCATCCGGGCAGCAGTGACTTTGCCGATACCGTGGAACTTATCGATCGGCAGGGCAAACATGATCTCCTGTGCTTTCTGGGGAGTAATCACCACCATCCCATCCGGCTTTTGAAGTTCAGAACCGATCTTGGCAAGGAACTTGTTGTATGATATACCGGCGGAACAGGTGAGCCTGGTGGTCTCCAGTATCTCCTCTTTGATACGTCTGGCAATGGTCGTGGCATATTGCTCACCGATCTTGTTGTCCGTCACATCCAGATATGCCTCGTCCAAGGACACCGGTTCGATCAGATCGGTATAGCGGGCAAAGATCTCTCTGATCTGGTCGGAGACCTCTTTATAGAGCGCGAAATTGGGATAGATAAATATCGCCTGCGGACACAAGCGCCACGCCTGGGATGTTGCCATCCCGGAACGGACGCCATATACTCTGGCTTCGTATGAACAGGTGGAAACGACGCCCCGGCTGTTGGGAGAACCGCCAACGATGACACATTTGCCCTTCAGGGAGGAATTTTCCCTGATCTCGATTGCCGCATAATAGGCGTCCATATCAATATGGATTATTTTTCGCATCAGTATGACTCCGTATTTATATGATCCTCATCAGTCAAGATGAAAATAAACGGGATGGATAGTATGGCAAAACGAGATAATACCATTTGGATGATAGGGAACTGATCCAATGAGCGCTGCACGAAGCCATGAAACGAAAGGCCAGCGCCAAGGGCGAATACCGCCGGATAATTATTGTTCCGCAGGAGATCCTGATCGTATAGGGTCAAAGCAACTTCATCGGGGATTCGGAGAACAACGGTATTGCCCGAGCGGATGGGAGCCGGGTGATCCAGCGTCCTTCAGCATTTTCCTCAGCCCGTGCCTTGCCAATGGCGCTTACCGGATATTCGCTGATGCGAAAGTGAGCACCGCGGTCCTTTACCTGCTTTTCGGCAAGTCAGATCGGTACAATCTCCGCCATAGATATGACCGCTTGTCACAGATAGCAGTTTGTAATCTGGTCATAGTCCCGTTCTTGCCCTGATGGATCAGTTTTTCTCTTGTATCTTTCGTTCATCTTCCAGGAACATTGGTATTTTGGATTGTTTGAGTTTCTTATCCATAGATACGTTCAACCATCCATCCAGACCGGGATTGATCGGTTTTCCGCTTGGGACGGAAGCCAGTGGCGATTATGAGGTGTTTGGTATTTATGATCTTTTTTCGATCTGAACCACGTCCGATGGGATGATCTATGTTTCGCCCTGGATGAAATCAACGCCGTTCTTTTTCCGGAGGAATTGGATGTTTGGATCATCTGACCGTCGCTTGATGTTCGTTGCCAATCCTGGAGAAGACCGTTGAATAAACGGTAACACCGGATTTATCCGGTCGTTGTGCCGGATTTATCCGGCACCCAGCACGTTTGCCCAGATGTCATAAACAAATGT